>JACQXT010000093.1:10458-11854 GCA_016208665.1 Chitinivibrionia bacterium
GCCGGTGCCCGAGGCGACGAGAGCCAGCGAGCCGCAAACGGACACACCGTATCCTTCGCCGGGCGCATCGACGGACGTAACCAGATGCATGAATCGCTCGTAGTACGGACAGGCGCGGTCGTACGCGCGGGGCGTAGCGACGGGACCGTCGCCGCAGCCGGAAACAGCCGCGAGCGCCATGCACATGATTGAAGCGCCCATGATCGAAACGATCTTCATCGAACCTCGACCGGTTGGTGTATAATGGATTGCCGGCGCGCCGGCATATCGTATAGTATCATCTCTAATCTACCCCCCACACCGCAAAATATCAAACACGCTGTAGCGAAGGAGGCCCTCACATGCACACCTCTGTCATAAGGAACGTTCTCGCGGGCGCGCTCGTTTCGGCCGTGCTCATGTGCGCCGGTCCGGCCGGACACGGGGAGTCCCCGCTGCTTCCCCGTTCTGCATCGGCGAAAGAACACGGCTGGCAAACCTATTACGAGCAATCGGGCTGCACGGCGACGCCCCGCTACGAAGAAACCATCGCGTACTGCCGGAGGCTCGCGGACGCATCCCCCTGGGTGGCCTATGAATCCTTCGGAACCTCGCCTCAAGGGCGCGAACTTCCGCTCGTGATCGCCGACAAGGACGGGCGCTTCACCCCCGAAGCGGCGCGACGCGCAGGCAAGATCGTGCTCCTCGTGCAGGCGTGCATTCATGCGGGCGAAAGCGACGGCAAAGACGCGGGGTTGATGCTGCTGCGCGACATCGCGATATCGAAAAAACGGCCGGAATTGCTCGACAACGTGACGCTGCTCTTCATTCCGATCTTCAACGTCGACGGCCACGAACGCTTCGGCCCCTGCAACCGCATCAACCAGAACGGCCCCGCAGAGATGGGCTGGCGCGTCACGGCGCAGAATCTCAACTTGAACCGGGATTTTTTCAAGGCGGACGCCCCGGAGATGCAGGCATGGCTCCGGCTGTTCGGGGCGTGGCTGCCCGACTTCTTCGTCGACTGCCACGTGACGGACGGGGCCGATTACCAGTACGTCGTGACCTACGGCCTCGATATTTTCGGGACCATGGATCCCGGACTGACGAGATGGTCCCGCGATGTGTTCCTGAGATCCATCGAGGCCTCGATGGCGGAGGCGGGTTTCCCCATTTCGCCCTACGTGTACTTTCGCGGCGGACACGACCCGATGAGCGGGCTCGGCACCTGGATCACTCCGCCGCGCCTGTCCCACGGCTATACGACGATCCAGAACAGGCCGGGACTGCTCGTCGAGACGCACATGATGAAGGACTACCGGACGCGCGTCGCCGGCACGTATGAGATCCTGGAACAGACCATGGCCCTATTGAACGCCGAGCATGCGGCGCTCAAGGATCTCGTTCGAGGCGCGGA
>JACQXT010000214.1 GCA_016208665.1 Chitinivibrionia bacterium
CAGACCCTGAAGGACGGTAGACGAGCCATGCCCTGGTTGCACTGTTGTAGGTCCAGATGATGTCGAGACTGGAAGCGATGCCGGCCATAACGTTCTCCATCAAGTTAGCCGGAGGCTGCAGCTGCCTGGGGGTAGAGACAAAGTTCCAGCCCGGTGAGAGGTTGATGACGTGGAGGTCGTTTCTCGGCTGCAGCTCGATCGTGACGGAGGTGGTGGGGTGGCTGCTGTCCACCTGAACCTCCGCGGGAGGTCCGGATGTGTAGTAGAGAGCCTGGGCAAACACCCTGTAGAGGCCCGGCTCGTATATGGGGATGGTTTGAGAGAACCTGCCCAGGTCATCTGTTGTCGTGGAAACGGTCTGGCTATTACTGTCCATCACACCGACGGTCGCTCCTGCAATGGGCTCGCGGGTAGAAGAATTCCGCACCACGCCCGAGATAGTAAAGGGACCGTTGGTCACCCACGTGGCCTCGAGGGTGTAGTTGATCGTGCCCGGGTCCGCGTTGGTAATCATGATATACCACCTTCCGGGGCGGGGACTCATGAGATAACACTGCTCGTTGCTGGAGCCGTCTCTCCACGAGACGCAATCGTAATTGTTGCTATATGACCTGTCGCCCCACCGGACATAGAGGTCGGCATCGCCTGTCAGACCCGTGAGGTTGATAACGAAGTCCGTGACGCCCTCGGGGAGGTCGACATAATAGTACTTCCATGTTCCCCTGACATGCGACTGGGATATGGTGTCGGTCAGGGCAACACCGTTGGAGAGCGGTGTCTCGAACTCCTGTTCCGATCCCAGATAGATCCTCTGGTCGAGGGCAACGAGGAACTTCGATCCGTCCGGCGACAGCGTGAGAGACCTCCAGATGGTGCCTGAATACCCAGCCACCCATATCCCCGTCCAGGCCCCCCCGTGATACGTATAAAGCCCGTAGGACGCCGCCGCGACTATCCTCGACCCATCGGCAGATATGGCGCCGATCCATTCATATGGTCCGCCCGGTGCAGGCTGGGCCTCTGACCATGTACCGTTATCGTAAAGATAGAGCCCTCCGTAAGATGCCGCGAGCATCTTCGACCCATCGGCGGTCAGGGCCACCGATGACCAGTTCCTGTCCACATCCCCGGCAGGCCTGACCTCTGCCCAGGCAATACCTCCGTAGAGGTAGAGCCTGTTGTCGAACTCGGCCAGGATTTTCGACCCATCAGGCGACAAGGCCAGAAACCGGCAGAACCCGCTGGTATTCTGCGGAGATACCAGAGCAACCCAGTTCTCATTCACGTACTGATAGAGCCTCCCGTCCCTGGCCCTCGCCAGGACCGTAGACCCGTCGGACGACATGGAGGCGGTTGTTGGGGGGCCCGACTCCGGAAGGTCTGTCAGGGGCATGGTCTCCACCCAGGGACCGTCCCCGCTCTTGATATAGACTTTGCCGTCGTTATCCGCGGCGAGCATCTTCGACCCATCGGTGGTCAGGGCCACCGATGACCAGCTCCTGTCCACATCGCCGGCAGGCTGAGGCTCTGTCCACCCCACACCCCCGTTGACGGAGAGATAAAGCCTGCCCCGTGACGCCGCGGCAAGGATTTTTGACCCGTCCGATGACATGGCCACAGACTGCCATGACTTGTCCTGCGGGAAATTGAGTGGGGTGATTTCTTCCAGCGTTACCGAAAAAAGAGGACCGGCAGGTACGAGGAGCAGGCAAACAAGTAAACCCCAGGCTGCCCATGACGAATGTTGACGGAATCCCCTTTGTCTCTTCATCGGTTCCTCCTGCGGGGGCGCGCAACCGACAACTGGCGAGGTCCGCTCTCCTGCGCAGATCGGGAACGGGCGCCGTCAGTGACATGTCTCACTCTATTCTCTTACACAACTCCGTTAAGCGTCAAACGAAAAGAATCCGATCAGGTATCTGCTTCACACCCGATCCCGCGGGTCGCGCAGAAATGGCGGAGGATTTCGGCCTGACGATCATAAAACTCCTTGCGTCCCGGAAACTTACCTGTCACAGGATTGTAATTCCACCCTCCGAAATAGATACTGTCCATGAAAGCTACGCGCTGGAGAATATCTTCGAGGTCCTGCTCAATGAGGTTCGGTGTGGGATAGGGTTCCATATGGACCTGGGTCAGGCACCCCTGGTCATGAAGGTATTTGAGTGCCCCTATCCGCGCATCGTAGGGTGCTGCCCAAGGTTCCCAGCGCATCCGGAACCTCTCATTCACCGAGATCAGGCTTATTCCGTATCTGTTAGCTCCGTGGAAGACCTTCTGATCAGCCAGCTCAACAGGCAAGATCCCTTTGGTCAATATGGAGCATGGTATGTCGTAGCTGTTGATAACCTCGATGATCTTCAGGCTCAACTTCCGGATTTCCGGATAACCCTTCATGAAGGGGTCCGTGGTGAGACAGAGGTGGACCGAGTCCGGCCTTTTTCTCATGCGCGACAGTTCTCGCGTCAGCAATTCAACGGCATTGCCCACTACCTTTGGCCGGCACCAGTCCTGGTAGTCTTTTGCCCTGCCGTGACGGCAGGCCATCTGATAGGCATAGCAGGGATAACGGCAACCGTGTCCACAGCCCTGCACATGGTTCACACAGTAAAACCCCAGCCCGCTTCGGTAGAGAAGGGATTTCCGGGTAATTGTATAGGTCATAACCATATTCTACCAGATTCAGCCCTTCACGTCGTATCCAGCCCACCTGATAGCGTGTAGCGGATAGCGGATAGAAAAGGCAAATGACGAACCGTGAAACTGAGCGCATAGCGTTTCGAACAAGAGCACAGCCCTGAGGCCCCGCCATACGCGCTCTCTATTGTTTCCTGTCTTTCCCTGTCCGCTGTCCGCTAAACGCTATCCGCTCTCTCCCCCTGTATTACCCCTTAACTGACAACAATCTTTACACTTGCCCATATCCTCCATGATTCTGATAGGTTACCATAGGGTATGCTAACTTTCTTTGCAATCACTGATCGGGAAAGGTAGACCCCTAAGTGGGGTATTCTGTTGTAATATTGGTCAGTTACCTATATGGCACAGTCATTGCATAAGCTATAGTCATGAAGACAGCACATACAATAAAAAACATACAAGGAGATAGAACAATGGAAAAGAATGTACTCTTAATCGACGACGAAGCAGCATTGAGAAGACACGTTTCAATGGGACTCATGCAGCAGGGATACCACACGGAACCCTGTGAGAACGGCATGAAGGGTCTGGAGACCCTGGAGACGCTGATGAAGAGGAACATGCCCCTCCAGTGCGCCATCGTAGATGTCCAGCTCCCCGATATCGACGGGATCAAACTCCTGAAAGTCATCAGGGCCGAATATCCCCAGCTTCCCGTAGTGATCATCACCGGCCACGGCACCGACACCATCGCCCAGGAGGCGAAGAACCAGATGGCAGCGGCATACCTGGAGAAACCCTTCAGCATGGAAGATCTCACCAAGGTCCTTGCCCAGATGCCCGCAACCTACACTCCCGCCGCAGACTCAGGAGTTGCAACCCCCCAGGCCACACCCGTTCCCGCACAGTCCACCACCGCCTATGCGCTCCTCACCTTAAAGGCCGATGCCAACCTCATGAACGTCTACCGGACCCTCTACTTCCAGGAGAACGTAGTCTACTGTGACGCCATACGGGGCGACTTTGATCTCGTCCTTCTCCTCCAGGCAGACACGATAGAAGGCATCAAGGCAGTCATCGACAAAGAGATTACCGCCATCCCCGGCGTTGCCGACGTATCACTGCTCAGCGTGGAAGTACCCGTATTCGGCGAGAACGTCCACTCCATCATCGGTTCTGTGGACCGCGCCTTAGGCAGGGATAAGGGAGAGGATGTGGAGACGACCCAGGCAGCCCGCATCAGGGCATCCTCCTACGTGATGGTGGAGATCGAGAAGGAGAAGCTGGAAGCCATCTATCCCGCACTCTACTTCAACGACCAGGTGGTCTACTGCGACTACACCCGGGGCAAATACGACATCGTCCTGCTCATGAAGGGCACGAGCTTCTCGGAGATCGAGAATACCATCAGGACCAAGTTCAAAACTCTGGACGGCGTGCTGAGAATCAAGGAGTGGCCCATACTGACCCTCTTCGAGGCATAAACCTAAGAAGCCACACCAGAAGAACCCTGCCGGGGGATGGAAAACCATCCCCCGGTTTTTTTTTGTGGGGACAGCCCCCTTCCGGATCTCCCCTCCCTTCGCTTCAGCTCCGTATCGGACCCATCTAAGGCTTCGCCTCGCTCGATGCTTATTGCGAAGACTGTTGCCTGCTTCGGGGATGTTGGCGGCCCGCAAAGTCTATTTGTTACGTCATCGGTCTTTGGCGGCAATCAGGCGCATCGGCCTTGACCCGTAACAGTAATCCGGGGTACCCGGCGTCGACAGCCGGGTCGGTCCCCAAGGCCCGCTCTGCTCAGCCTGTGGGTGCCCGGCATCAAGCGCCGGGCTTTCCCCCGATCCTCCGCCATGCTCAGTCCGCCTGTCCCCGAAAGAGGGGGGGAAGAGTCCTCCAGGGGGCAAGCCTTTCCTAAAGCTGTGGAATTCAATCGGGCTACATTGGGTCCGAGCGCGTTTGAGATATGCGAGAGTTGGTCCGGCTTATTGAGAACCGAGGCCAACAAGACGCCTTTCCGGTAGGGAGAATTCTCACCTGAGCGTACGTCGAGGACGCGCTGGGCCAGTCCGGCGAAGCCGGGCACCCTGTCGATAAGCTGAAGCGGGCCTGCGGCCAGGCCGCGGGTTGGCCAGTTCTCGCTGTCTGAGCGACAAAGCGAGTTCGAGAACTGAGCGGAAGCGTTTCGGTAACAGGGTAGCGCGCCCGGAGCTTAGAAGCGAACGGTGAGATTCGGACGACCGAAGCATCAAGACATGCGAATCCCAAGGACTGTCTGGCGAGGGGGTTTATCCCCGGAGGGGGAATCGTCTGAAAAAGAGGGATGGAATCTACACTCCGTTGGTTTGGACAACAGGCCCGTTACGAATCGAGCACTTCTCTGATCTTCCTGGAGAGGTCAATGAGGTTGAAGGGTTTCTGGATGAAGCCGCTGCAGCCCTTATCCATGATCTTTCGTGCCTGGCCGTCCAGGCTGTAGCCGCTGCTCAGTATGGTCCGGACGGAAGGGTTGATCTCCCTGAGGAGATCGAAGGTCTCGCCGCCGGAGAAGCCGGGCATGATCATGTCGCAGATGACCAGGTCGATACGGTCGTTATTCTCTTTGAAAAAAGTGATGGCCTCCTGTCCGCTCCCCATCGCGTGCACCGTATATCCCAGGGTCTGGAGGAGGACCTTGCTCACCGAGAGGACATTGGGCTCGTCATCGACAAGGAGGATTCTCTCCGAGCCCCTTAGGATTTCCCCGGCAGGGGTCTTCTGTGCGGAGGGATCTTTCTTGGACGCCGGCAGGTAAAGGACGAAGGTGGTCCCTTTGCCCGGTTCGCTGATGACGTCGATGAAACCGTTATGGTTCTTTACGATGCCATACACCATTGCCAGTCCTAAGCCGGTGCCCCGGCCAAGTTCCTTGGTGGTGAAGAACGGTTCGAAGATGCGTTGCTTCGTCTTTTCATCCATACCGGGACCGGTGTCGGTGACGGATATGCGCACATAACGGCCGGGCAGAACGGAATATGTTTTGCCATGGTCCTCTTCGATGATCGTGTTGGCCGTTTCCAGAGAGAGATCTCCCCCGGCAGGCATGGCCTGCCAGGCATTGAGGTAGAGGTTAAGGAATACCTGCTCGATCTGGCTGCGGTCAGCTTCCACTACCCACAGGTCATGGTCGTACTTGGTATGGATCGCAAGTTCCTTCTTCGTTCTGCCGAACATCGTAGAAGTCCTGTCGACGATGTCGTTCATCTTGAGGGGCTCAACCACGTATTTCCCGCCCCGTGCAAAGCCGAGAAGCTGCCTCGTCAGGTCTGCGGCACTCTTTACCTGTTCTTCAATGGATTTCAGCCGGTCGTAGTGCGGGTGATCCCGGCCGATGTCCAGCAGCATGAGCGACGTATACCCCTGGATACCCATGAGGATGTTGTTGAAGTCATGGGCGATCCCTCCCGTAAGTGTACCGACGGCTTCCATCTTCTGGGCGTTCATGAGCTGTGCTTCCAGCCTCTTCCGCTCGGTAATGTCTTCACAGACCATGATGGTATCCCCGTTCCCCAGGAATACGGGGACGAACCTGCTTACCTTGACTGATCCGTCTTTGCAGGTGACATCGAAGATCCTTTGCTGCAAACCTCCCGAAATGGAGCTCTTTATGTCCTCTACCCAGGCTGCTATGACTGTGTGCCGGTAAGCTGCGTCGGGATAGGCTTTGCTGAACCAACTCTTTCCGTCGGGAACATCGTTCAGATCATAACCGAAAAGTTCTTTGAATTTTGGGTTGATATAGAGGAAGTTTCCTTTCCTGTCGATCAAAGTCGTTCCGAAAGGGGCATGTTCGGAAAGAACGAGGAGCTTCTCTTTCTCCATGAAGAGTTCCTTCTCGGCCTCTTTGCGCAGGGTAATATCACGCCCCTCGGGTATAAGGAGGCTCACTCTGCCCTCGGGATCGAAGATTGGCTTGAGCGAGAAGTCAATGATCGCCGTCGTATCGCCCGCACCCCGCAGTTCAACTTCGTAGCGGACAAATTCACCCCTTGCAACGCGGGCGACGGCTTCCTTCAACTGGTTCACGCGGGCTTCGTTCCCGTGCCACCAACGGGCCTCCCAGAAGGGTTTGCCTATGACCTCCTCTGCGGTAATTCCCGCAAAGGCGAGGGCTGTCTGGTTTACTTCAATCATAATCCCGTCGGGTGTCATCAAGCCTGCGAACTGGAAGGTGGAGTTGAAGATGGCCCGGAAGCGCTTTTCACTCTCTTCTATGGCCTCCGCGGCCCATTTGCTCTCTGTTATGTCACGGATCGATTCTATGGCTCCCACCAGATTTCCGTTCGTATCGTAAAGCGGGCCGGCCTTTCCCCAGAGTATCCTCGTCTGCCCGCGCACGCTGGGCGCGCTTGTTTCCGTGTAGAGGGTATCCCCTTCCTTTTTGATAAAGGAGTACTGTTTCTGAATTCGCTCATCCCAGTTGGAAACGAAATCAACCAGGATAGGCCGCCGTACCCCGTAGAAGGGAATGGCATATTCGTAGTCCCCCTTGCCGAGCATTGATTGGGCAGGACAGCCGGTCATTTCTTCGATTGCCCTGTTCCAGGCGATAACTTTGCCTTCAAGATCTATTGCAAGGATTGCATCGGGGAGGAAGTTGATTATGTCGGTCAGCCG
>JACQXT010000094.1 GCA_016208665.1 Chitinivibrionia bacterium
ATGCGACATACTCCGCAAGTTCGCTTCCGCGGGCGCCGCACATGAAGATCACGCCGTCGCCGTGAAGCCGCACTTCGTTCCAACTCAGCGCCGCGTCTTGTTCGGCGCGGTTGCGGGCTATTGTGGCGAGCAGGCAGATATTTCTGAGTCCCGCTTTTGAAACGGATATTGCGGTCATCATGAACCGGTCGCTCCCGGCGGAAACGATCGCGTCATGGCTCAGCACGATACCGTAGATCGGCTTGATGCCGAGCTTCTTCGCTTCTTTGTGCAGTTCCATGAAACCGAACGTACCGTTCGTGTCCGTCAATGCCACGCTCGCGTATCCCGCGAGGTGGGCGAAGGCGCAGATCTCCGCGGGAGTGGAAAGAGCTTCCGATACACTATACATAGAGTGCGTATGCAGGTGGGTGAACGGAGGGATGGTTGTTTTCTCGGGCATTCTTCGAAACCTCGTTGAAATGTCGTTCTTATCATAGCATACATATGTATGTATGCCAAGCCAAGAAAAGATTTACCAGGATCGGAACTCGATGCTTATCCTGAATTCGATGTTTTCTTCTTATTGTATGTTAATTATACTTGACATTATGTATAGTTTATTATACTATTATTGATGATGAAACCACGGCAGGAAATTAGAAACCATCTCCGGCACTATCGCCTCATGGCCGATGGAATGACACAGCAGGACCTTGCTGATCGCGTGGAGGTGACGCGCCAGACGATCGTCTCCATCGAGAAGGGCAACTACAACCCAACCGTGGTTCTTGCGTTGCGGATAGCTCACGTTTTTGGTATTTCAGTCGAGACTCTTTTCGAGCTCGAGAAGGGAGAGAGAGATGACCGGGATTAATGCGAAGAGCTGGTGGCGTCCCAGACCCGCGAGCATGATTGCCGCGTGCCTGATCATCGCGGGACTCATCCTCTCGAATACCAGTTGGTGGTTTTTCATTCTTGTGGGACTCGGAATCTTCGGCCCGGGACTGCTCCGCGAATTCGGTGCGCTGCGCGACAAGGATGAGTTTCAATCGAGATCCACGCACCGCGCGGGCTATCACGCCTTTCTCGCGGCGGGCATCATCGCGGCCATCTTCGTGGCCTACAACCGCAGCGGCGAGCGCAATCTCAAGGAACCCGAGGAACTGGCAACGCTCTTTCTCGTGGTCCTGTGGTTCACGTGGCTGCTGAGTTCCCTTCTCTCATTCGTCGGCGCCAAGAGAGCTGCCGTTCGCATTCTTATCGGATACGGCGCGTTCTGGCTCCTCTTTAGCGCCGCGTCTCATATCACCGAGCCCGCGGCCCTGCTCATGGAGGGTCTCATGGTGACAGGGCCCTTTTTCGTTCTTGCGTTTCTCTCCCGCCGATGGCCGCGTCTTTCAGGCTTCTTGCTCATCGCGGCCACCGCGTTCTTTCTTTATCGCTTCCAATGGTACGAGATCGGCAGGTCCGGGCTCGTGAATCAGTGCGTCGTCATGATTCTCTTTCTCGGTCCCCTGCTCGCGAGCGGCATCGCGCTTCTCACCGTGCGCCCCGCGCTCGAGCAGGCTACGGAGAGGTGAGGAGGGTTCGCGCGGCCTCTCACGCTTCCAGCGCCGCTCGCGCGTTTCATGTTGTGCCTTCGGCGCGCGCAGTAGTATATTGATCGTACAAGCCTGCGATCAGCTCCCCATTCCTTAGCACTATCGAATCGCACGTATTATTTCCATTGGACCGCATTTCATATTCTGAAAGGAGGCCTTCATGGCCGAATTTAGAAGCAGAGGCAATCCGTTTCACACGATCGGCAATCTGCCTGCTGTCGGCGCACCCGCTCCGGCTTTTAAGCTTACCAAGACCGATCTGAGCGAAATATCTCTCGCGGATCTCCGCGGCCGCCGCGTGATCCTCAACGTGTTTCTCAGCGTCGACACCGACACTTGCGCCGCGTCCGTGCGGCGTTTCAACGAGGAGGCTTCGAAGCTCGACAACACGGCAGTGCTCTGCGTATCAATGGACCTTCCGTTCGCGCACAGGCGCTTCTGCGGCGCGAACGGCATTGAGAATGTGCAGTCCGTGTCCGACTTCCGCACCGGCGCATTCGGCCGGGCGTACGGCCTGCGCATCGCCGACGGACCTGCTGTCGGATTATTGGCGCGTTCGGTCACGGTGATCGACGAAGCAGGAACGATCGTCTATACGGAGCTCGTTCCTGAGTCGACACTCGAACCCGACTATGCGAAGGCGTTGGCGGCGGCGCGGAGATAAGCCGACATGAAGGAATTTCGGAGAGCGAGCAGGCTGCCGTAACGGAATAAGAAATAATGGTGAGCCGCCCGGGACTCGAACCCAGTACCACTTGCTTAAAAGGCAAGTGCTCTGCCTGATGAGCTAGCGGCCCACCTCAATGCGGTTGTATCTTGCGAGAGACGCTTTCATTATTCAGAATATAGCGCGCCTGTCAAGCCTCTATTTCCCGCCGCGCCGGCGGAGGAATCGGCGCCCCTGCTGCGAAAACGATCGAGCGGCATCAATCGGCGCGGAGCGTTGCTCGCCGCTCGGGCCCGAGCGATATCATTGTGATCTTGCATCCGACGAGTTGCTCCAGTATCTTCACGTAGCTGCGGGCCTTGGCAGGCAACGCTTTCGCGTTCGAACCGGTGCATTGGTTCCACCCCTCCACCTCGAGATACTGCGGCTTGGACCTGTTGAGCAATCTGGTATCCACCGGAAAATACTCCACTTCTTTGCTTCCGATCTTATAGCTCGTGCAGATTCTGATCGTCGGGAACGTGTCCAGCACATCGAGCTTCGTCAGCGCGATCTCGGTGATCCCGTTCAGCTTGACGGAGGTTCTGGCGGCGACGGCGTCGAACCAGCCGCATCTCCGCGGCCGTCCGGTGGTCGTCCCATACTCGTTGCCGATCGCCCTGAGCTTCTCTCCGATGCGTCCTTTTTGTTCGGTGGGAAACGGCCCGTTCCCCACGCGCGTGCAATACGCCTTGAATACCCCGATCACTCTCTTGATGGCCGACGGCGGAATGCCCGCTCCGAGCGCGGCTCCGCCCGCAGTCACGCAGCTCGAGGTCACGAAGGGATACGTGCCGTGATCGATGTCGAGCAGCGTTCCTTGCGCGCCTTCGAAAAGAATCGATTTCTTGCGTTCGATGGCTTCCCAGAGCATCGGGCGCGTATCCCGTATCAAAGGAAGAAGGCGTTTCCGCGCTTCGAGGAAGCGTTCGACGGTACGGGCCGACGAAACCGTCCTGAACCCCTGATCGCGAAGCATCGCATTCTTGTCCTTGATTTTTCGCTCCAGGTATCCTTCGAACTGACTGCTGTCGAGCTGAAAATCGCACATCCTCATTCCGTTCCGCCCGATCTGTGCGGCAGCACGACATGGGCCTGGCCGCTCACGAATATCCTTCCGTCCACGTCTATGCCTCGGGCCGCGATCTCATCGATCTCGCCGATCAATGAAAGAGGATCGATTACCATGCCGCCGCCGAGTATGCAGGTAATGTGCGGATAGAGAATGCCGGACGGCACCAGGTGAAATTTGAACTTCTCCGTTCCGACGATCACCGTGTGTCCCGCGTTGGCTCCGCCCTGGAACCGAACGACGTAATCGGCGCGCCTGCCGATGGTGTCAACGATTTTCGCTTTTCCCTCATCCCCCCATTGACCGCCGATCACAAGGGATACAGGCATATCTCATCCTCCAGCCTCGTACATTATATTGGCGACTCGAACACAAAAACGACCGCTCCTGTTCCGGTGCGGTCTCTATCAAAGAACTGTTTAGGTATACTACGCGCAGGCGAAAAAATCAAGGAAAATGGACCGGTTCTTTGCTACTCGTTGCTGAAGATGCTCTTGATGATGCCCCACGTCTGTTTCGTAAGAGCGATAGTGCAATCTACGACTCCGGGGTTGCCGTTTTCCTCGTTTCCGGGCTCGTCCAGGATGCCGTCGCCGTTCAGATCGTCGAGCTCGAAGCCGTTCGTGCATTGATCGCCGTCGGAATTCAAGAGGGCAAGCGTTCTATTCCACACCCTCCCATTGGCCTTATAATCCTCGCCGAACTGATTGAGAGGAGCGGATGTGGAGGAAGGCCTGTCGACCGAATGGCAGATGGCGCATTGAAATGTGGAATAGGAAGGCAGCTTGAGCAGATCATCCGGCGTTCCGGCAGCAGGTCCGGGGACGGCAAGGAACCACGCCGCAACTATCGCCGAGACCGGTGGCACGAAAGCGAGCAATCTTTTAATTATCTTAAATTCCATGTACTTACCCAAGTTAAGTATATATAATAAAACCCTTCCCGTCAAGCGGCCCTTCATGCTCATACGTCCCGATTGGATTCTGGTTCCAAAACAGGCGCCGGCGGTCGCGACCCTCAGGATCCTCTCACGACGTTCCGCAGCGTGCTGTTAACGAGGGCGTCGGCAATAACTTCGGCAATTTCCATGGCGACCCGGCGCCCCGATTCGGCGGTCGCACCGCCTATATGGGGCGTAAAAACCGATTTTGGATGCTTGAGGAGAGGACTGCTTCCGGGGGGTTCGTGCTCGAATACGTCGAAAGCAACGGCGGCGATCTTGCCGCCGTCGAGCGCCTGAATGACCGCCTCCTCGTCCACAATGCCGCCCCGCGCGCAGTTCACGAGATACACGCCGTCCCGCATCTTCGCTATCTCGGCGGCGGAAACGAGCGACCTCGTGGACTCATCGAGCGGCACGTGCACAGTGATGAAATCGCTCCCGCCGAGAAGGGTTTCCAAACCGACAAGCTCGACTCCGGGCGGCGCCTGCCGGTCGCTGGTCGCGAACGGGTCGGTTGCGATTACACGCATTGAGAACGCGAGGAGTCTCCGAGCCACCTCCGCGCCGACTCTCCCGAGGCCGATGATGCCGGCTGTTTTTCCGCAGAGTTCCGTGCCCTTGAATTGCGGCCGGTCCCATCTGCCTTCGACCATCGAGCGATGCGCCTGAGGGATCCGACGCGCGCATGCCAGCATGAGAGCGATCGTGTGTTCGGCCGTGGCGATCGTGTTGCCGGCCGGCGAATTCATGACGACGATGCCTCTTCGCGCCGCTTCGGCGAGGTCTATGTTGTCGCACCCGGCTCCCGCCCTGCCGATATATCTCAGCTTCGAAGCCGCAGCGATGACATCGGCCGTAAGCCTGGTCGGGCTTCTCACGATCACGGCATCGCAATCGCACAGGGCGGCTTTGAGCCGTTCCTTGTCGAGCGTCCCGACGATGTCGGAGGATATTTCCGGATAGCGTCGTAATACCTCGAGCGAAGCCGGATGCGGATTATCCGTGAGGAGAATCTTGTGCATGGATACCTCGGTGGCGGGCTGTCGCATAACGGCAGGGCCGGGATCTTGTTGAGCGTCTCACCCGCCGCCGAACGACTTCAGCACGGCATCGATGCCGGCCCCCGGCCGCCGGTTGATTCCAAGATCCTGAAGAGCCGCTTCGAGAGCCGAGATCATCGCCTGCACATCGGACCCGTTACAGAATCCGAGGTGGCCGAGCCTGAAAATCGTTCCTTTGAGCTTGCCCTGCCCTCCCGCGATGCGCACGCCGTACCGCTCGTCCATGCGCGCAATGATATCCCGGGCGGTTCCGTGCGGCGGAATCACCGCAGTGGTCGCGTTGCACGGCGTATGCGAGAACAGGGCCAACTCCAGCGCTTCGACGGCCGCCCGCACGGCCGCGGCGTTCCGCGCATGCCTTCCGATCACCGCATCCACACCTTCGGATACGATCATGGCAAGCGACTCGGCGAGCGCCATGAAGAGTCCGGTAGCGGGCGTGTAAACCGTGTCCCCCTTCTCGAGCGCATCGAGCGCCCTCTCCAGGTCGAAATAATAAACGGGATGCCCGCGCCTGCGAACACGCTCGACCGCCCGTCCGCTCAGAGATATGAATGCGAGCCCCGGCGGTGCGCCGAAACCTTTTTGCGA
>JACQXT010000225.1 GCA_016208665.1 Chitinivibrionia bacterium
GAGGGAATCAGCCTCGAAGGCGATATCATCGATCTGGGCCTCAAGATCAACGTTATCGACAAGAGCGGAGCATGGTATTCGTACGGCGGCGAGCGGTTGGGGCAGGGGAAGGAAGCAGTCAGAATGTTTCTCAAGAGCAACCCGGCGATGCGGGACGAACTGAGCGCGAAGATCCGCGCTCACTACGGTCTCCAGCCCCCGAAACCGGCGGACGACGTTCAGAAGGCCCGTGAGAAAGTTCCTGAGAAGGCTCCCGAAAAGGCTCCTGAGAGCGCCGCTGAACAGCCGAGAGATCAGTTCCTGAAAAAACCCCCTCTCAAGGGGCGCACGGACGCCGGCCGCGCGGATAAGAAGTAAATGGCGGAAACGATAGCTCGTTGTGGACCGCGTCCCCGGAGCCGGTTTTACATACTGCTCTCCGGGGGGCGGTCTTTTGTTGTACCGGAAGGGGAAGCGGCCGGCTTTCGGCCCGGCATGGAACTGCCGGAGGACGAGATCGCGCGCCTCGAGAGAACGGATCAGTACCTCCGCGGCAAGGAAAAAGCGCTGCGCCTCCTCGCGATACGGTCGCGGTCGAAGCACGAGATGGAAAGCGCGCTCGCCGCGCTTCGCCTGGATCCCGGCGTCGAGCGCGGCATCATGCAGGAGTTGATCGATTGCGGGCTTGTCGACGACCTGCGTTTCGCGCGGGAGTTCGTGCGTGCGAAGACGGAACTCAAGAACCACGGCCCGCACCGGCTCCGCGGCGACCTCAAGCGGTCCGGAGTCGCCCGGAGCGTGATCGACCGGGCTATCGGCGAGTGCTGCGCGGCGGAATCGCAGGAGGAGCTCGCCTGGCGCGCCGCCCGCCGGAAAATGGGGACGGGGGTTCCGGATGTAGCCGCGGTGAAACGGGTGAGCGATTATCTGAAACGAAAGGGTTTCGATTTCGACGTCGTTCACAAGGTGGTGTTCGAGCTTCTCAAGCGCGCCGGCGCCGAGGAAACCGGTGATTAGAAATACGTTTACTCCGCGCGCATGTCGACGGTACAATCGGGTATCCTATGAACACGCATCCAGCACACCGGGCTCCGGATGAACACGCCCGCGCCGCGCTCAGGCGGGGCGCCCGCGGGTTCTCCGCCGAGGACATCAGGCGGAGCTATCTTGATTTTTTCGTCTCAAAAAATCATCGCGTCGTGCCCTCGGCTCCCCTCGTTCCGCAGGATCCGACGCTGCTCTTTACGTCCGCGGGGATGGTGCAATTCAAATCGTATTACGCCGACCCGGAAGCGGCGCCGTACCGCACGGCCGCATCGCTGCAAAAGTGCCTCCGCGCAGGCGGCAAGCAGAGCGATCTCGAGAACGTGGGCAGGACGCTCCGGCATCACACGTTTTTCGAAATGCTCGGCAACTTCAGCTTCGGAGATTATTTCAAGAAGGAATCGATCGAATACGCATGGGAACTCGTCGTCGACGTGTGGCGCTTCGATCGGGAGCGGCTGTGGATTTCGATCTATGAAGAAGATCAGGAAGCGTTCGACCTGTGGGCCCGGCATATCGGATTCCCCGAACGAAGAATCGTCCGCCTGGGCAAGAAGGACAACTTCTGGGGCCCCGTCGGCGATACGGGAGTGTGCGGGCCGTCGTCGGAGATCTACTACGACACGGGTTCCAAGCGCGGATGCGCACGTGCGGAGTGCAAGCCGGGATGCGATTGCGACCGCTACATCGAATTCTGGAACCTCGTGTTTCCCCAGTTCTTTCTGACGGAGCGCGGCGTGTACGATGCCCTGCCCAAGCCCGGCATCGACACGGGCATGGGGTTGGAACGCGTCGCCTTCATACTGCAGGAGGCGCAGGATAATTTCCATACCGATCTGTTCCTGCCCATTCGCGCGGCCATCGAATCGGCGCTTCCCGCGGGAACGGATCGGGCGAAGGCGTCGATGGCCGTGAATGTCGCGGCCGACCACATCAGGGCGCTCTGCTTCGCCATGACGGAAGGCCTCATCCCGTCGAACGAAGGGAGAGGCTACATTCTGCGCAGGCTGCTTCGCAGGTCCCTCACGAAAATGCACCCCTTCGGGATTCGCGCGCCGTTCCTTCACGCGGGCGTCGATTCCGTCGCCTCCGTCATGGCGGTGCGGTACCCGGAGATCGGGGAACGCGCCGCGTTCATCAAGAAAGCGATTCACGCCGAGGAGGAGCGTTTTCTCGTAACCCTCGAGCAGGGGCTCGAGCGCCTGGAATCCGTCATCTCCCGGTGCACGCGCGAGAAGAATCGCGTGATGCCCGGCGAGGATGCGTTCGTGCTGTACGATACGTACGGGTTCCCGCCCGAGTTGACGAGCGAGCTCGCGATGGATGCGGGGCTGGCGGTCGACATGGACGCGTTTGCGGCCGCGATGCGTGCTCAGAAGGAACGGGCGCGGAGCGGGGGCTTTCATGTCGGCGCCGATGTGCCGGGCGCGCGCCCCTTCCGGGAACTCCGGAAATCGGGCGATACGACATTTCTCGGGTATGAAACGTTAAGCTGTGAATCGTGGTGCGCCGCTCTTCGCATCGGCGAGGGCGGCGGGGGAGGGCGCACGGCGGAAGGGGAAGGGCCCGATCGGCTGCTCGAACTGATCTTCGAAGAGACCGTCTTCTATCCGGAGAGCGGAGGGCAGGTCGGCGATACCGGCGCCGTTACGTGCGCGGAGGCTCGTTTCGAGGTGTCCGGCGTCCGTGCGCAGAATGGAAAAATCGTGCATCTCATCCCTCTCGGCGCCGGCCGGGCGGACGGTGAGGACGGCGGCGAAGCGCTCGAACGGCTGCTCGCCGGCGCGAAATGCACTCTTTCGGTGAATCCGGTCTTGCGGAGCGCGACGGCCCGGAACCACACGGCGACGCACCTCCTGCACGCGGCTCTGAGGAGCGTGCTCGGCGGGCACGTCGTTCAGGCCGGTTCCTTCGTGGAACCCGGGCGGCTCAGGTTCGATTTCAATCATTTCCAGGCTCTGTCGCGGGAAGAGCTCTCCGCAGTCGAGGCATTCGTCAACCAGGCGATCCTGAAGAACGTAGAGCTCGAACACAGGATCATGAAATATGCGGAAGCGGTGCGCGCGGGCGTCATCGCGCTGTTCGGAGAGAAATACGGCGAGGATGTCAGGGTGATCGAAGTGGAGGGGATTTCGAGAGAGCTGTGCGGCGGAACGCACGTCGCGCGGACGGGCGACATCGGATTGTTTCTGGTGCGCCAGGAAGGTTCCGTGTCTTCGGGCGTGAGGCGCATTGAAGCGTTGACCGGGACGGGCGCGATGGACTATATACATCATGTAATAGGACAGAGGGAAGCCCTGGCCGCCGTTCTCAGGACATCCCCGGAGGAAACGGCGGGCAAGGTGCGCGCGCTCATCGCGGAAGCGGATGAGTTGAAGAAGCGGCTCGAGTCCCGGGAGTCGAAAATCGTCGGCGACAGAATCGGCGAGGCCGTTCATTCGGCGCGGGCGATCGGCCGGTTCTCGTTCGCGACGCTGGAGATGGAATCGGGGGATATCGCGGCGCTCAGGGCCGCGGGCGATTCGCTCAGGGAGAAACTGGAACGGGGAGTGGGACTTCTCCTCCTCGCGGCATCGAAGAAGCCAATGGCGCTGGTCGTGGTCTCGGAGGATGTCGTCCGCGAAGGGGGCCTGAACGCGCAGACGCTGACTGCTCATCTGTCGCGGGCGCTGTCGCTCCGCGGCGGCGGGAAACCGCATATGGCCCAGGTGGGCCTCGACAGCAGGAACGATTTCGATCGGGTCGTATCGGAAACGATCCGGTTTCTGAAAGAAGCGGAATAAGCGACGGAGGGTTCACTTCTGATATGAATACGTTTATGCAGACTCACGGACGGTGGGTGAGCCGGCTGCTTGTCGCGCAGCTGAGCGCGTATCTTGCATTCGGCCCGCTCGCGGCCGCGGCCGTCACGAAGCCCGAGAAGACCAGGAAAGGGGAAGCGGAGGCGGTCGATAGGACGCTTTCCGTGGATCCCGAGCAGGACCGGCGCCTCGAGTTCATCTACTCGACGAGTTCGCTCGAAGGGGCGATCAATCCCGACGAGTACATTCTGGGCCCTGACGACGAATTGATCGTGCTGATTCGAGGAGCGAGCGACAAGCCGCTCATGCTCAGGGTGCTTCCCGAGGGAACGGTGATGCTGCCCAACGTCGGCCCGTTCAGGGCCGCGGGGCTGACGCTGACCGAGTTCAGGAAGAGGCTCCTCGAATCGTTATCGAGCTTCTACCGGAATGTCAAGATAGAGTGCCAGCTGTCGGTGCCTCGGAAGTTCGTCGTCTATGTGCTGGGACAAGTCGAAATGCCGGGCGCCGTGGAGCTCTTTGCCCCGTTTCGCCTGAGCGTCGCCCTCGAAAAGGCGGGCGGCGTCCTGGCCAACGGCAGCATGCGCCGGATCGAAATACGCGAGAGCGGCTCCCTGGTTCGCACCGCCGATGTATTCCTGTTCCTGCAGATGGGTGTCGCCGGAGAGAACGTGGTGCTCACCGAAGGCCAGACCGTGTACGTGCCTCCGAGGAAGGCCGTGGCGGTGTCGATGGGCGAATTGCGCAAACCCGGAGTATACGAAGTCCTGCCGGGAGAAACGGCCGCGGACCTCATCAGGTACAGCGGGGGATTCACCTCGCGGGGAGACAGCACGAGGATCGTGTTCGAGCAGTTCGACGACGAGAGGCTCATTTCGACGCGGACGATCGCCCACGACGCCTGCGGAACGGTCCCGCTGCACGACCAGGACGTGATCGTCGTTCCCGATGTGATGAGTTATCCCGGTGTGAAGTACGTGCAGGTCGTGGGCGGCGGCGGGCGGGAGGGCGTCTTCTACATCCGCTCGGGCGAGAAGCTCAAGGATTTTATAGCGCGGATCGGGCGGATCAAGGAAACGTACGACCCGCGCAAGGCGGTGCTCGAGCGGCGCACGCCCGGCGGAACGATCGAACACCTGAATCTCGACTTGCCGGCCATCATGACCGGCGGTCCCGGTGGGGATACTGAACTCGAGGACCGGGACATCCTGACCATTCCATGGGCGGAACTGAAGGTATACGTGGTCGGAGAGGTCGTGAAGCCGGGCGAGGTGGATTTCCAGGCCGGATTCACCGCGGGGCGCTTCATCAGCCTGGCGGGCGGACCGAATGACAAGGGAAGCATGGACAGGCTCGAAGTCTTCTCGATCGACGGCACAAAACGAAGCGCGGACAGCAACAGCCTGGTGTACAGAGGCGAAACAATACTGGTAAAGAAGAAGACGTCCAAGATCGTCGGCGGATTGGTCCTCGGCATGGCGAGCATCACCGGATTACTGCTGTCGGTCATCGCGATTACGAAGTGATCGCGGCGGTGCGCCTCCGGACCGACGGCGAAAGGATGTGGTCGGTATCAAAGCCCTGATCTTGAGTGGTGGGAAAGGAACCCGGCTTCGACCCATCACCCACACGAGCGCCAAACAGCTGCTTCCGGTTGCGAATAAGCCGATTCTGTTCTACGGCCTGGAAGCCGTACGGGAAGCGGGGATCGTCGACGTGGGAATCGTCGTGGGCGATACGGCGGATGATGTCAGGAATGCGGTGGGCGATGGAGCGAAATTCGGGCTGAGGGTCGATTACATCAGGCAGGAGGCCCCGCTCGGGCTGGCTCATGCGGTGAAGGTGTCGCGCGAGTATATCGGCGGCGATTCGTTCGTGATGTACTTGGGGGACAACCTCCTCAAGAACGGGATCACGTCCTTTGTCGATGAATTTACCAGGGGAAAGTGCGACGCTCAAATCCTCCTGGCGCAGGTGGACAACCCCAGCGATTTCGGCGTCGCCGAAATACGCAACGAGC
>JACQXT010000226.1 GCA_016208665.1 Chitinivibrionia bacterium
CGCCGCAGAGGCGCTCGACATCCGCCTCCGTCGCGTTCGATCTCAGGAGCGTGTGGTCGATCATCGAAGCGAGCCGCTCGTCCCAGTGTTTCATTTCGATCCTTCGAGGCGGCTGCGCGGACCCGCAGAAAATACAACGGGCAGGAGCCGCGAAAGAAGCGTCTCGTACACGCCGCCGGACCGCGGCTGCAGAAGGATTCTCAGATCCGGGCAGAATTCCGCCATGCATTGAAGGCAAGCCCCGCATGGAACGAGGTGTTCCAGGTGCGGACTCGCGACGGCCAGGAGGGTGAACACCCGATCGTTCTTCGCGACGGCGCCGAAGAGCGCCGTCCGTTCCGCGCACACCGTCAATCCGTAGGAGCCGTTCTCAACGTTGGCGCCCGCATGGATCCGTCCTCCGGCGGTGAGGAGGGCGGCGCCGACGGCGATCCCCGAATAGGGGCTGTACGCATGCCTCGAGGCTCCGGCGGCGGCTTCGAGCAGGGAGCGCGCCGGCTGATCGAGTTCGGTTGCGGGCTTTATTTCCGGATGTCGAATCATCTTCTTTCCCTCCCTGCGCGTATCGGCGGCGCACCGTTCCCGCCCGGCCCGTTCATCGCAGCGCGGACAGGAAATCCGAACCGGGCAATCCCGTTCCAAGATCGAAATTCACTGCGACGGTCTTTCCGGCGTCCGCAAACGATCCTCTGATTCCGAGGGAGCCGCCGGCGGCGCCCCTGAAGTATGCGACGAGCGGAACGAATTCCCTGCTGTGGTCCGTGCTCGCCGTCGTCGGATCGCACCCGTGGTCGGATGTGATGATCAGGAGGTCCTTCGCCTCCAGACCCTCCAGGAGCTCAGCGAGAAACGAATCGAACTCTTCGAGGCCGAGCGCATACGCCCTGGGATCGTTCCGATGCCCCCACATCATGTCGAAATCGACAAGGTTGGTAAATACAAAATCGCCCGCGCCGCTTTTCACCACGTCGAGCGTCGCATCCATGCCTTCCCGGTTGTTGGCGGTCGAAACGGTTTTCGTGAGGCCCCGATGGCCGAAGAGATCGTCGATCTTGCCGATGCCGATCACGTCCCTGCCCCCCTGCTTCAGGAGGTCGAGCACGGTATCCCCCGGAGGAGGCAGCGAAAAATCCTTGCGGCGCGGCGTTCGATAGAAGCCTCCGGGAGCGCCGAGGAAGGGCCGAGCGATGACCCTCGCGACGTTATGGGGATGGGTGAGAAGGGCGCGGGCCGTTTCGCACATCCGGTAGAGATCTTTGGGCGGGATCACATCCTCGTGAGCCGCCAGCTGGAATACGCTGTCCTGGGACGTGTAGAGGATGGGGCTGCCTGTCTTCAAGTGACTGGCGCCGAGCGTCTGAATGATCTCCGTGCCGCTCGCCCGGCTGTTGCCGATGACGGAGCGCCCGATGGCGCTCTCGAATCGTGCGACGAGATCCGGGGGGAATCCGTGCCGGTAGGTTGGAAACGGCGCTTCGAGCAGGCAGCACATCAGTTCCCAATGGCCCGACGTGCTGTCCTTGCCGGGAGAACGCGGCGTCATTTTGCCGAAGTACCCCCGGGAGCCGGCTTGCGGCGGGACTCCCTCGATGGAAATGATATTCCCCAGGCCGAGGGCGCCGAGATTGTGGAGGTGCAATCCCCCGACGGCGCGCGAGGTGTTGCCGAGGCTGTCGCTTCCGCGGTCGCCGTAGCGGTCCGCATCCGGCGCTTCGCCGACGCCGACGCCGTCGAGCACGATGCACACGATCCGAGAGAATTGATGGGGTCTCGCTTCCACCTGTTCCATCCGCAGGCTCAGATGTAGTTGGCGATGACGCCGAGCAGAGATTTGTACGCTTCGACTTTCCCTTTGCGAAGATAGGTTCGGGGCACGCGCTTGCTGATCCCGCAGAGGATTTCATAGGGGATGGTCTGCGCCCACTCGGCGAGCTCATGGAGCGATATCGAGCCGCCGTTCTGGCTTCCGAAAAACACGACTTCATCGCCCGGCACGGGCTCCTGGGGGAGATCCGTCAAATCGATCATGGTCATATCCATCGTTACCCGTCCTATGATCGGGACGCGCCGTCCGCCAACCAGCATCTCTCCCTTGTTCGACAGCTTGAACGGCAAGCCGTGGCCGTACCCGACGGGCACCACGCCCATGACGGTGTCCCGGCTCGTCGTGAATGTGTTTCCGTAACTGATGCTTTTCCCGGCGGGGATCCGCCGCACTTGAACCAGCCTCGATTTCCAGCTCATGACCGGTTTGGCCTGCACGGCACCCGCCGAGCCGTGTGCGAGGTGCCCGTACGCCAGCAAGCCGGGGCGCACCATATCCATGTGCGATTCAGCCAGCAGATCGAGCGCGCTGCTGTTGGCGCTGTGTACGAGGGGGATGGAAACGCCGCGCGCCGCGAGCGCTGCTATGAGGGATAGAAATGAAACTATCTGCGAACGCGTGAATCCGGCATCGGTGTCGGATACGGGGAAATGCGTATAGATGCCGCCGATCGAAACGCCCGGCAGCATTGCGATCTGCAGTATTTCCCGCTCGGCGTCCTCGAGGAAGACGCCCGTCCTCCCCATTCCCGTGTCGACCTCGATGTGGATCTCGACGGGACCGCCTTTCGCCCGCGCCTGTTGCGAAAGAATCGAGCCGAATGCATAGTATGAAACCGTAACGGCGAAACCTTCCTCGACGACTCGCGGTATCTCCTTCTCCAGAATAGGGCTGAGGATGAGCACCCGCCGTTCGTCGATGCCGGATTGCTTGAGTTCGATCGCTTCGTCGATCGTAGCTACGCCGAACATATCGACGAATTCAGACACCGCCGTCGCGACTTGCACGGCGCCGTGGCCGTACGCGTCCGCCTTGACGGTCAACAGTATCTTGGCGCCTTCCCGGATATGCCGCCTGATGGCGGCGATATTGAAGAGAAGGTTATCGAGATCGACTTCGACCCATGTCGGCAGTTTCTGCTGCATTCATTCCGTCCTTATGCCGCCGCCGGCTTTTAGGCCGCCGGGGCGCGATCGTGAAATTCAGAGGCCAAGGTAATAGAATCCAAAAATGCGGTCAAGCATTTAATCCTTTTGCCGGTATTCGGTTGCATGGGGCGTACCAATTGGGGATCGAGGCGCGCATCGGGGTGCGAGCGCGAAAGCGCAACGGCGCGCCCACATGCGGCGCTCCTTCGTAAGTTACAATTCGACAGGAATTTACTCCGATACTATGGTGCGGCCGTATCTCACGAAATCTATCCGCACGTTTCCGATGATCTTCGTGTTCCGGCGGGTTTCAAACGGCTCCCTGGATGCCAGGGTGATGCCGCCGTCGAACGGATGGTTGCCGTGGGCGAGCAATTGCAGAATCGCGGAGATCCCATCCGAGGCTCCGAGGACCCTGAATTTGTTGTCCCCCGCGACCAGCATGTATACGGGCGAACCGTTCTCTTCTTCCTCGGCGATCCCCGTCCTCACGGAGTATGCGCCGCCGATGATACTCTCGATCATGTCCGCACCGCCGTATGGAATGCCGCCGAGGTCGTACTCCGCGAAGCCGCTGCGGTCGAACTCATCCTCCGGGATCACGGTCGGATAGTCGATACCGCCGGTGTTCGCAATGAACACGGTATCGGCCTCGGCGTGGATTCGTTCGACCCGGAAATGCACGAACGGGGAGAATTCCTTCACGACGCACAGCGAGTGCAAAGCGCCTTCCAGGCCGGCCAGCTTGCCCTGCAGACTTCGTCCGCCTACGAATTCGAGGAGGTTGCCCTCCCGGATGATGCCGATCGAGTTATGGACGGCTACGATGCGCGGATTGCGGAATTCGTACCTGAATCCCATGCTGACGACCCTCCCGCGCGTCGCCTGCCTGAGGGTCGCATCGGCAAACTCGTCCCTGACCGCTTTCCTTCCGCATGCGCCGAATGCCAGGACGGCGAGAACGGCAAGACCCGCCGCAGGAAGCCGTTTTGCGCACATTGACCGCACGCTCCTTTGTCTCATCTGTATCGTCTCGATAGCCGGCGGCATTGCCGGAAGCTTGGCCGGCGCGTTGCATCCCCGATCCGCGCACTGCCGGCAAGCATCCTTCTCCGCACGCCCGTGTCAAGATAAAAACGAGCCATGAAGAGAATCCTCAGTGCGAGATCTTCTGCCAGTAGGAGGCAAAATCGAACTGCGGGGACCACTGGTCGTCATGGCAAGTGACGCACGCGGCTCGGGCGTTCGCCGGCGTGGTGCGCGCCGGGTCGTTTGCATGATCGTAACCGTTTCCGTGGCACGCTTCGCACTGAACGTCGACGAGATCCGGAGTCGAACGGGCATTCACGAACCCTCCGATTTCATAGAATCCCGTCGTATGGCACGATGTGCAGTCCCTGTCGAAATCCCGGGATTGCCCGCGAAGAGTGCCGAATGCGCGCGCATGTCCGGTTTCCTGCCACTTCCGCACCTCCTCCCCATGGCACTTCCCGCATGCGCCGGCGGTAACAAACGGCTTGCGGACGGTCTGATCCGGCCGCGTGACTCCGGTCGGCATCGCGGACTTCTCCTTCAAGGCGATATCGATATCGTACGCCTTGAACAGCTTCACGATTGCTTCGTCGTCCTCGAACACCTTGGAGATCGGCTGTTGGGTTACGGCAAGCCGTTCGATCTTCCTTTGCGCGTTCAGATACGCTCCGGCGACCCCCATGTACCTGCCTTCCTTGGGAACCTGGAGCAGGTATGCCCCGTTGAACTGCCTCGCATTCCGCATCGGGCGGCCCTCGTGGCCGCACACGATGAGATCGATGCCGCCGGTCTTGAGCGCGAGATCGCGCGCTTCGCCGATATCCATGTGCGCCAGCACGACCACCAGGTCGACCTGGGGACGCAGGAAACTCACCTCATTCCGGACGGCAGCGAGGGGAGACCTCACAGCGAGCGAACCGGATTCGACCTGGGGCGGCAGCTTGATCTTGTCGCTAAAAACTCCCGTCAATCCGACCCGCAGCCCTCCCGCGAGCGTCACGATCGCGTGCCGAGGAAAGAGCAGGCTGTCCGAGCGGGCGTCGAACACGTTGGCCAGGACCAGGGGAAGGCGCACATCGCGCGAACGCCTGACAAGAAACGGCACGCCCAGGCCGAAGTCGGTCTCTCCGGGGACGACGCCGTGATACTTCATCAGCGCCATCGATTTCATGGTGATGTCCGCCTTCTCCTTGCCGTAGTTGATTTCTGCGCCGAAAAAATCCCCGCCGTCCAGAAGCAGGACCGCGCCGGCGGTATCATGCACCGTCTTGATGAAAGTAGCCATCCTCCCCAATCCGCCGAGATCGTTGCTCGGACACCCGCACGACCTGATCTTGCCCATGAGGTCGTTCGAAAAGACTATCGTCAGCCGCTGGGGCTTCTTCGAACACCCGCACGCGAGCGCGGCAGCGAGCAACGCACAGACGGAGATGGGCGCCGCAGGCCGAGCCCGACCGTCGATTCCTGCAGCCGCGCGCCGGAGCGTTCGCCCGACGAAATTCCAAACCCGAGCCATAGCCGTTCTCCGCGGCCCCTGGAGTTACAGTGCCGTGAACATCCCGATCCGCAGCGCGCAACCGGCGTGCGGCGGCGCGCAATTTCAGAACGTATTGTACCAGAAGGCGAACCCGAAGTTCCACAGCCGTTATTCCCGTGAGACACGCGGCCGCAAGTCGAACCGTCGGAGCCCCGGAATAATGCAGTGTTTCACAGAATCCGCACGGCATCTCGGCTCCGGCAAATTCGGCAAAAACCGCAATTTATTATTTTCATCTTATGGCGCCTCCGCCGAGTATCTTCGACCGGGACCCGGCAGGGCTTTTTCGTATGTAATTACTTAAAAATTCTTGACTTTATTGCCTCAAACATGTTTCTTTTATAGCAGACCCCACCTGAATACAATTTTTTCGAACTCCACAAACTCATGCTCTAGCGCAAGGGATGGAATTATGAAAACGAGATGTATGCCGTTAATGGTTCTCCTGCTTTTCGTTTGTTCATTTCCCTCCTCCAGTTTCGGCCGCTACGTACCTACGAAAGAAGATAAGAAGGCCCTCGATGGACCGAACCGGGTTCTGGTTCTCGATGGTTCCACCGTCCACAACGTCGGAGAACTTCAGATGCACGTCGGCAACTGGGGAATCTTCGGGTCGTGGCCCGGCGCCGGTCTGAACTTTTCGGAGGCCCCCTCCGCACAATGGCCGGCCGGCAGCGGCATCGAGTATCTGTTCGTAGCCGGTCTATGGATCGGCGCGGTGAAGAGCGGAGTGCCCGCCGTATCGACGGCCGCGTATACGCCCGAATTCCGGCCCACGCAGGACCCGAGAGACGTCATGTACCGGGGAACCGAGGGCGACCGTGGCGGCAACCGTTTGCCGTCCCCGGTCGCCGATGACGACGGCGACGGGACAATCGACGAAGATTACCTCGACGGATGGGACAACGATTCGGACGGCCTCGTGGACGAGGACTTCGGGGCCATCTCAAAGCAGATGTTCTCCTGTTGGTACACGGACAACCAGCCGGTCGCGATCCAGGTGTATCCCATGCACAATCCTCTCAACCTGATGGTGCGCCAGGAGAGCTACCAGTGGGAGGAAGACCGTTACGACGATTTCGTGGGTATCGAATACAAGATCACCAATATCGGCACGGATATCTTGTCGAACCTCTACATAGGCTTTTTCGCGGACTGCGACGCCGGACCGCGCGACCTCGAGAACTACTACGAGGACGATGCGACCGGAAGGACGTTCGTTCAGGCGCGATGCACGGATCTGGGACCGGTGGCCATCGACATCGCCTATACCTACGACGAGGACGGAGATGAAGGCAATACCGAAGGATACTTCGGCGTGATGTTCCTCGGACACACCACCGATCCGACCGGTTTAATGGCTCCGGCGCGGGTGGGCATCAGCACGTACGCAAACTTCTCCGGCAGCCAATCGTATGAAGAAGGCGGCGATCCTACGAACGACTTCGAACGCTATGAGCTTCTCTCCAAGGAGACGATCGAGCGCGACGCCACAGCCCCGCGCGATTACCGCATGCTCGTGAGCGCCGGCCCGTTCACCGAGCTCATGCCCGAGAGCACGCTGGTATTCCAGGTGGCATTTGTCATCGGGAACAGACTGGGAGGCGTTCTATCGAACGCGGCGAGCGCACAGCTCACGTACGACGGCGCCTGGTTCGACATGGACATCGACTCCACGACCGGCGTGGACGGCAAGGAAACGGCCTTCTACAATCCAACGAGAAACCTTCTGTATGCGGTCGAGGACAGCTGCACGGATCCGTTCGCTCAGACGCCGGTGCCGCCCGGACAGACCGTCTACGTCAACGGCGATTGCGACAGGGAGCGGTTCTTCAAAGAGAGGTGCGGCTACGGGGATTCGCGGACCCAGCAAGCCAAGTACCGGACCGGCGTCGACGGCAAAGAGACACAGATCAATTGGCTGGTTGGAACTGCGCCGCCTCCTCCCAACATGCGCATCGACTGCAACAGCAGGGAGGGCCTCGTCATTTACTGGGACAACTACAGCGAATCCGTCCCGGATGTCAAGACGCAGAAATTCGATTTCGAAGGCTACCGCGTGTGGCGCGCGGACGATTGGGATCGTCCCCTGGGAACCTCCGCCAGAAACGGGCCGTCGCACGACCTCTGGAAACTCCTCTTCGAGGCGGATTACATAAACAGCCTCGGAGGCTACACGGTAGTGGACAAGTACCGCTACGAACCCCTTTCGCGCTCCCTCGCGCCCGCGGTGAAGCGCGATCTCATAGAGTCGATGAAAGCGTATTTCCTCGAGTACTCGTCGCCGCCGCCATGCCCGCAGGGCATCACCGAGGAAATGTGCGACACGCTCCGGGCCCTGATGTTCTGGGAGATCGGCGCGCCGGGAGGCAAGCAATACTACAAGTACACCGACAGTTCGATGCACCTGGGCCGCCCCTATTTCTACTCGGTGACGGCCATGGACCACGATTTTCCATCGGGAGGAGGCCTGGCGTTCGGCAAGACGGGAGATCCGTCCTCCAACTTTGTCTTCGTCGAGCCCTGCGGCGCAGCGCAGCCTGCATATAATTACGACCCGGCCGAAGTATACGTCGTGCCGAATCCGGCTACGACCTCTTCGATGGCTCCCTGGACGCTGAGCCCGAACAACGAGGATCCGACGGGAATTAAAGTCGAGTTCAGAAACCTGCCTGCATCAAAGGGAAAGGTCAGGATTTTTAGCCTCGCAGGCGACCTGGTTCAGGAACTGCTGTTCGACGGCACAACCGGCGCAGGCTGTCTGAAGTGGGACCTTGTGAGCCGGAACGGCCAGGATGTCACGAGCGGCATTTACCTCTTTTCCGTCGAATCCGAGGATAACAACTTCGATCGCAAGATCGGCAAGTTTGTCGTCATCAGATAGACGTTTCGTTTGACTGACCGGCGCGCCAGCGCCGAAAAAAGACCCGGACGCTGATCCGGGTCTTTTTTTGCCCATCGCTCCTTGCCGCGCATTCACGCGGCACCGGCAGGCAACCGCGCGAACGGATGAAAGAATGATTGCGTGCGGCATCCGCCAACCGTACAATACCGCATACATGCAATCGGGGGACGAACCGTTCATGAACCGCCATCCTTCATCGAGAAAACGAGCGTATCTGCTGTCCGGACTCTTGGGAGCGCTGTTGATCGTTTTCAACGTTTCGACCTATACGCTCTATGAACGCGCAAAGGTTCATCTCGACGGCGAACTCGGCGAACGTCTTCAATCGATAGCTTCGATCCTCGGCCGCTCGGTAGAGGTCGCCGCGCGCGATTCCCTGTCGAACGCCGCCGCAGACCCGGTCCTGTATTCCCTTCTCCATACGGCCAAGACGGAGAATCTGTTGACCAATATACTCGTGCTCACTCCCGACGGGCGGACGGTCGTGGATATCGCCGGCATCTCGAATCCGGGGGAATACAATCCATTTATCGATCTCGACTACAGCGCCGTCGCGCTGGCGCGTTCGGGTTTCCCCGCGAGCACGAGCCTCTACAAGTCGGGAGATGTCTTCATGAAAAGCGCTTATGCGCCGCTCCACGACTCCCGGGAAGACGTCGCCGGCATTCTGGGGATCGAGGCCGGGGCCGATTATTTCGTCGTATTGAAATCCCTGAGAGGCGCCATCACCCTGGTCGATGCCGCGAGCATCGCCGTCATACTGCTGCTCGGTCTTTTGTTTTACCGCCAGTCGATCTCGCTCGACAGGGCGCACGATGCGGTTGTGCAAAGCGAGAATCTCGCCGCGATGGGGCGCATGGTGGCCGGCATCGCCCACGAGATTCGAAATCCGCTGAGCATCATCAAGACATCGGCCGAACGCATTCAAAAACAGTACGGAATCGAGGACGAGATCTTCACCTATATCTCCGAAGAGGTGGACGAGCTCAATCGCATTCTCACCGGCTACCTGAACTTCGCCAGATCGGAACCGCACGACGTGCAGCGGCATTCGCTCCAGAAAATCCTTGTGCGGTGCCTCCTCCTCATCGAAAGCGACGCCGAGCTCAAGCAGATATCGTTCGCACACTCTCTCCCCGAGGAGGAATTGTTCGTCGAATGCGACGATAAACGCATGCAACAAGCGTTTCTCAACATACTGCTCAACGCCGTTCAGGCGGTCGAGGCCGGGGGCCGAATCGAGCTGACCGCGCACAGGAAAGGCGGCGCCGCATCGGTAACGGTTCGGGACAACGGATGCGGCATGAGCGAGAAGACTCTGCGCGAGATATTCAAGCCGTTCTATACCACGAAAAAACACGGCAGCGGCCTCGGGCTGAGCATCGTCAAGAACATCGTCGATGCCCACGGCGGCTCCGTCGGCGTCGCCAGCACCCCGGGGGCCGGTACGGCCGTGACCGTATCGATGCCTCTCTGCGCTTCGGAAACGAAGCCGGCAATCAACATGAAGGAACCATCGTAATGGCTGATATTCTGATCGTCGACGACGAGGTGAAAATCGGCAAGCTTCTCGCCGCCCAACTCTCCGATGCGGGCCATCGGGCGGCCAGCACGGACAATCCCCTTCATGCGCTGCGGAGCGTGGAGACCGATCAACCGGACATTGTGATCACCGATCTTCGCATGGC
>JACQXT010000095.1 GCA_016208665.1 Chitinivibrionia bacterium
ATCCCTCTGGTATCACGAGCGCCCCCGACGCCTTGTTTTTCCTGAAAGCCTCCTCGGCCTGATCGAGGGTCGCGGCCTCGGCGACCGATACGTAGTCGCCGAGTTCTCCGTGCGAAAAGGCCTGCTTCACGAAACCGGAGATGAAGGACTTATCTTCATCCACCAGCAGGAGCACCGATGGCGCAATCGAGCCGGAGCGTCCGAAGGCCAGGATATAGATCGTCGTCAGGACGAACGGAACGGAGCTCCAGAGAAGCACGATGGCCGGTTTCTTGAGCGTTCGGCGCCAGTACATCTTGAAGAGCTTCATCGTTAGTCCCGAATCTGCTTTCCGGTCAGGTTTATGAAAAGGTTTTCGAGCGACGGAGGCCTGATCGACACTTCCTTCACGTTGCCGAGAGAGGAGATCTTCTGCACGAGCGCCGCGACGGAGTCGGACCGGGAAGGAAGCGATATGACCATCTCGTTCTCCGCGCGGAGCAGGATGCGCCCGCCCGCAATGGGGGCGACCGCCTCTTCGATGAGCGGCGCATCGAGCGCTCCCCGGAGCGTTACGATCTGTACGTTTTCGACGGCTTCGCGGAGGCTTGCGAGCGTGCCTTCGGCTATGATCCGCCCGTCGTCGATGATGCCGACGCGGTCGCACAGGCGTTCCGCCTCTTCGAGATAATGGGTGCTGAAGAGGACGCCCGTGCCCTTTCGTGAGATCTCCCGTATGGAATCGAGAATCAACAAGCGCGTTTGCGGATCCAGGCCGACGGTGGGCTCGTCGAGGACGAGCAGGGAGGGTTCGTGCAGAACGCCCAGAACGAGCGAGAGCCGCTGCTTCATCCCTCCCGAGAACTTCTCGACCGGATCCCGCGCTCTGTCGGACAGGCCGATCCAGGAGAGGAGGTCCAGGGAGCGTTTCTTCAGCCGTTCCGCGGGAATGCCGTAGAGCGAGCCGAAGAACATGCAGTTCTGGAGCGCGGAAAGCTCTTCCACGAGGACGGCTTCCTGCAGCACGATCCCCATCGCCTTCTTCGCCTCGACGGCGTCGGTGATGATGCTGTGCCCGGAAACCGTCACCGTGCCGGACGTCGGCGAAAGGATGCCGGCGATGATGTTGATCGCGGAGGATTTCCCCGCGCCGTTGGGGCCCAGCAGGCCGTAGATCTCGCCCGCGCCCACCGAGAACGAGACGCCTTTCAGCGCTTCGACGGAATCATATTTCTTCTTGAGCGAATCGACCTGGAGCATGACTTCCTCTCTCGTGAAGGGAAACGATATCGGTAGCTGACGGACGGCGATATCTATAGTATCATCGTATCATCGAAGGTTGGACCGCCGCAATGCAAACATCCGGGCCGTTGAATCTCTATGAAACGCGCGCTCACCATACTGTACGAGGACAACCACCTGCTCGCCGTCTATAAAGACGGAGGGACGCTGGTGCAGGGCGACCGTACGGAAGATACGACTCTCCTCGACCTGGCGAAGGAGTATCTCAAGGAGAAGTACCGCAAGCCGGGGAACGTGTTTCTTGGGCTCGTGCATCGTCTGGATAGGCCCGTCTCGGGAGTCGTGCTGTTTGCGCGCACGTCGAAAGCGGCTTCCCGCGTCGCCCGGGCGTTCCGGGAGCGGCTGGTGCGCAAGACGTATGTAGCAGTCGTCGAAGGCGCGCCCGATTCGCCCGAAGGCACCTTGGAGGATTACATTACCAGAGTCGAGCGGCGCTCTCGCGTGGTCCGTCCGCACGGCGGATCCGGAGGCGTCCGGGCCGTGCTCCGCTACCGGGTGGTCGCCCACATCGGCAAGCTGTCGCTCCTCGAAATCGATCCGGAGACCGGGCGGCATCACCAGATACGGCTCCAGCTCGCGCAGTTCGGATATCCGATACGGGGCGACTTGAAATACGGCGCTCCCTCCGCGCTTCCCAACAAAACGATCGCGCTTCATGCGTGGAAGCTGGCGCTCGAGCATCCCGTGACGCAGCAAACGATCGAGCTCTCCGCCCCGCCGCCCTCGTATTCCCCGTGGGACACATTCAAGCATTTCTTCTGAGCGGGTCCCTGCTCTCCTTCATGAGCGACGCAAGCAGCAGGGCCCCCAGAATCCCGAACAAAGCCCCCTGAAGAAATAGAGCCCGGGGGGAGACGTTGTCCCACAAGACGCCCGCGGCGATGCTCGCCAGGAGCGTGGCCGTTCCCGTCGTGAAATAGAAGAAGCCGAGGGCGTTTCCGTATTCTTCCTTCGCGACCGTATCGGTGACGAAGGCCTTGCCGACGCCTTCTGTGCAGGCCATGTGCAACCCATACAGGGCCAGGGCGGCAAAGAGCGCCGCCGTGGAGGCAAAAAGGAACATGACCGCGTACGCGAGAGCGAAGAGCAGCATGCCGGCCAGAATCACGGCTTTTCTGCCGGCCCGGTCGCTCAACCGGCCGGCCCGTTCGGCGGTAGCCGCGTACACGACATTCGCGAACAAGTAGGGGAGCAGCGCGGCCGCATATGACGACTCGATGCTCCCGGCTCTCAAGATGAGAAATGTCGCGCTGCTCGTTCCCAGGGAGAACACGCCGTATGCGAGGACGAGCCTCCTGAATCGAGGCGACGAGGGAGGAGACATGATGCGCGAGAGGAGCGACCGCCTGTCCGCTCCCGCGGCGCCGGCGGCCTCTTTGATTCTGAACGTGAGCAGCACGGCAAGAAACGCGGGCACGAGCGACACCAGGATGATCCACCGGAAGTCGTGCTTGATGAAGAGAAGAAGGACGAGGGCGGTCGATGTTCCAACGACCGCTCCCCACGTATCCATGGCCCGGTGAAACCCGAACGCGCTTCCTTTGGATTCCTTGTCCGTGCATTCGGCGAGAAGCGCGTCCCGCGCGGGAGAACGGACACCCTTGCCGGCCCGTTCGAGCATGCGCGAGCCCGCGGCGAAGCCCCATGCGGGCGAAAGGGCGAGAAGCGCCTTTGAAAGCGTCGACAGCGCGTATCCTGCGAATACCAGCGGCTTCCGCCTCCGCATGCGGTCGGAGAGAGGCCCGCTCATTCCCTTAAAGGCGGCCGAGAGGGCTTCGGCGAATCCTTCCATGATGCCCAGCGCGGTCGCCGGCGCGCCCAGCGTGACCGTCAGGAAAAAGGGAATGATCGGATATATGATCTCGGACGATGCATCGGTGAGGAAGCTCACCCACGCGAGAATACGAATATTCGGATGAAATCTTTTGTTCATGGTTTCACGGGATTCGGGTGGGCGCGAAGACCGCGCCCGGCCGCGCCTCTATCGATTCTTCAGAGAACCAAGAAGCGTTCGTATTTTTGGATCGTTCGGGTACAACGCCTGGGCGCGCTGCAACGCCTCTCGGGCCGAAGCCGTGTCGTCGAGTTCGATCAAGAGGCCCGCCATTCCCACCAGGCACGAGTATTCCTTCGGATCGAGCGCCAACGCCTCTTCGTACGTACGCAGCGCGTCGCGGAATATGCCTTCCTTCGCATAGCACTCGGCTAGGTACCGTTTCGCGAGCACGGCGTACGAATCGTATCCGCCGACCTTCGAAAGATGCTCGATCGCCTGTTTGCAGAGCCCCTTCCTCCAGTAGAACGTTCCGAGGTTATGGTGCACGCCGCGCTCGATCAGGCTGAACGATGAAACGGGATATTTCTCGTTCAATTCGTGCGCAATCTCGTACTCCTTCATGGCGAGGTCGTCGCGCTTCATCTTGAGGTAGGCGTTGCCGAGCGAATAATGGGAGAAGGAGTCGGCGTATATCTTGTTTTCCTTGAACGTGGCGAAGTCGATGTTGACGGCCGCGGTAATTAGCGCGAGGACAATGAGGCGGAGCGCGAAGCCGCGGCTCCGCGAGCGAAAGAGGTGCGCCATGTGCACGATCGCGGCCGCCGCGAATACGATGAGAACCGGCACGACGGGCAGCCTGAATCGGTCGTTGACGAAGAACGTAATGACGCCGAACGAATACAGCAGTACGTAACCGTAAAAGAGAGACAGTTGCGTTCTTTTTTTCCAGAGGAGGACGACGCCGAGGAGGCCCAGCGGGCAGATCAACCAGAAGCCGGGGAGCGGCGCATGCCCCATTCCGGATATCCGCCAGAAGAAATAGATGTTCATGTTGTTCGAGCGTTCCCCGCCCGACCAGAACATGACGAACTTGCGGAGGAAGAGCGAGCCTGCCTGCGCCGGAAAAGAAACGATGAACGACAGTCCCTTTCTGAAGAAGTGATTCGAGACTTCTGACGGCTTGAGCTTTCTGCCCTCGCTCTCTTCCGCCATGGCGATCGAGTCGTAGTACCCGCCCCACCAGTCCGGACGCGTTCCTGGAACGATGGCGGTCCTGCCGTCGGATTTGGGATTGTTGCCGATGTAGAAGTTGACGCCGCCTTGCGACGCGATGGGCACGAAATCCCGTCCGACGGCGTAGTTGCGGATGAGGACGGGCGCAATCACGAGCGCCGCCACAGCATACACCGCCGCGGCCGGCATGAACCACCGGTTCCGGATCGAGCGCCGATCCGCAGCGCGCGCGGTCCAGTGAAAGATGAAGGGAACCGCGGGCGCGACGGCCAGGATGCTCGGCCTCGCGATTGCGGAAAGCCCGAGCATGACGCCCGAAAAGATCAGCATGCTGCGGCTGCGGTTCGCACAAGCGGCCGAGAGGGCGACGAGGAAGAGCAGATCGAGGAAGACGACCAGTGTCTCCATCAAGAGCTGCCCTTCAAAATAGATCAGCGGCCAATAGAGCGCCGCCAACAGGCCGGCGATAAGCGCGGCGCTTCTTCTGAAGTAAAAACGGGCGAGGAGAAACACGAGCGCCGCGCTCAACGTTCCCATGATATGCTGCATGAACACGGTAACGGCGATGCTCGAACCGTTCACCTTATATGCAAGCGCAAGCAGGTACGGATAGAGCGGAGCCCTGAAGAAGACCTCGCTGCCCCAGAAATCGCCGGCGAGGACTTTCTTCGCCCATTCATCATGGTAGAGGCCGTCCATGATCGGAAAATGAAAGAGCGGATTGTTGTGCTTGTTGAGGAAGAAAAAGGCGATCCTGACGGCAAGAGCCAGGCCAGCCACCGCGAGGATCCGGTATTTCTCCGTGCGCAGAAATGCGTCGAATGCGAATGGACGTTCTTCGAGCGCCGGATGCGCCGCCGTACGTGATCCGGGAGCGGGTTTTTCAGGATTCTGCGCAATTTTCTTCATACGAGCTTCGAATTCTTGGCTGATAAGCAATTGTACCACATTCGGATACGGTTGTCACAGCGTGCCGGCTCATTGGAACGTTTCATGCAAGTCGATGCCTAGGAACAAACAATCTCTTTTGATGACAATGGCTTACCTTATCATAATCCCGCGGCGGCGGGCGAATTGAGTGATTTTTGCACGGCGCTCGCAGAGTGCGACGAACCGGAAGAGACGGTATGAACGATCCGACGGCTCAGGCAGCAAGCCTCCTATCCGAAGAACCCAAAAACCATGAATGTCCTCCTGCTCTGCTGCAATTGGCCTGCAGCATGCTCCAGGCGAACGATCTCGATGAAATGGTCTCCGTGCTCATGAGAGAGCTTCGCGCGATGCTCGCCTTCGATTGCGCGAGCATCGCGCTGCTTACACGGGGCAAAGACGCTCTGATCGTTCGCAGGATTCGCGATACGGACGACCCCGGAATTCGCGTGCGTCCTGATGGCAAGCCGGCGCCGCTCGAGGATGCGAACATCATGGGTTGGGTCGCGCTCAACCGCGAACCGCTCGTGCGGAACGACATCGAGTCGGACGGCCGTTTCGGGGGAGTCGCTGGCGAGGGATCTCCCTTAAGCGATGCCGCCGTCCCTCTTATGTTGCGCGGCGAGCTCTTGGGGGTGCTCGCCGTTGAGAGCCGCCGCAAGAGCGCTTTTTCGGACGCCGACGTCGAGATCTTGAAGGCCTGCGGGGGATTCGCATGTCTCTCGATACGGCATGCGAGACTCGAGCAGGAAGCGCGCGAGCTCGGAGAACTGTGCCGCGTGCTGAAGGAAAACGTAAACGATCTCGTCATGCTGGTGGATGCTAAGACCGGCAAGATCGTCGACGGCAACGAAAAGAGCACGTCGGTGTTGGGTTACACGCGGGAGGAATTGCTCGGAACATCGTACATCCAGCTGTTTGGGCACGAAGATCTCTATCAAGCCAGGAAAGATTTAATCAATATATTGAGCAACAAGGCGCACTCGTTCGCCAACCGCCGGATGGCGGGGCGCGATGCCCGGGCCGCGACCGTCGATATCAGCGCCAGCCCGGTGACGATCGGGGGGGAATGGTTCATTACAATCATCGCCCACGATATTTCGCTCAGGAAAACGCTCGAAGGTGAAATCGTATCCCAGAACCAGCGCCTCCACCAGGCCAACCGGAAGCTCAGGGAAGTGGATAGAATGAAGACGGAGTTCCTGGCCAACATCAGCCACGAGCTCAGAACGCCGCTGAGCATCATCCTCGCGTACTCCGAATCGATCCGGGACGAATCCATATCGCCCGACGACCGGAACCGGTTTATCGACGTCATCTCGGAAAACGGCGAGACGCTGCTCAGCCTCATAAACAATCTCCTGGACCTCTCCAAACTGGAAATCTCCGGCGCGATGCTCAATATCACGCTGTCGCACATTCACGACGTCATACGTTCGGTCTGGCCGCAGATGGAAGCCGCGGCAAACGCGAAAGGCATTTCGATCTCTTTTGCTCCCGGCGACTCCATCCCCGTCATGTACCTCGATACCGTGCAGATCAAGAAAGTGATTTCCTGCCTGATTCACAACGCGGTCAAGTTCACCGACGGCGGCGGCAGCGTGCGCGTCGCGACCTCGCTGAAGGACGAGGAAGTGATCATCAAGGTCGTCGACACCGGCATGGGGATACCGTTCGAAGCGATCCCGCACATATTCGCCATGTTCCATCAGGTGGACGGATCGAGTTCGAGGAAGTGCGGCGGCATGGGCATCGGGCTGGCCCTCGCGAAACACATCGTTGCGCTTCATAAAGGCAAGCTGTGGGTGGAGAGCGAAGTCGGCAAGGGCAGCGAATTCACCGTCTCGCTGCCGCTCGATACGGAAGAAGAGCTGTGTGCGGGCGAAGCGTGCTCGATGCCGGAAGAGGTGCCGGTTTGTCGGTGACAAACGCATAGTATATGCTTCACCACAGGCGTTTAAGAAGACGCTCGGCGCGATGCGTGAATTCTGAAGCAAGGCGGATTAAGAGGAACACCGGTTTATCCTTCGGGGGATGCAGGCTGTTTGATTTCTGATAGTGCTGCTATTGGATGCGATCATCATAATAGTAATTAATCCGCCCCAAAGCGTCTTTGGAAATGACATCCTTCTTTATGGTTGTGGTTTCTCAACAATTCATCGAGCTCGGGTATTGAGAACGATGGCGTTGAGAGTGAGACTTGGTTCTCAGAAGGCATGTATTGTTCAGAGAACCTGACCATGATCTCGCTCTGCACGTAATCTATGCCGGGCTTGAGGTCATCCGAAGACGTTGATTCTACCGATGAATAGTACGGGGCAATTACCGAACCAATTAGAGCAATAATCCCCAAAGATAGCGACCTGGACAGCCTTGGACGTTGGTTCATTGAATTTCCTCCCCAGTTGTGATATACTATTTACAAAGGAATAGTACAATGATTACTATTATCCATATCGAGCGTTGCCATGTCAATATTATTGTGATATAAGCATATCACATTGATTATGCGAACAATAGACAGATATGTCCTGGCGTTGTTCATGGTATCCTGGAGTGTCCTTCAGGTGTCGAGTACAAGAGTCTTCGCCCAATTGCCTGCCCTCATAGATCTCGCACACACAAGTGCGGATGTCACGATTTCAGGAGCCGCGAGCAGAGGATCAACCGGCGAGGATATTGTCGTAGCCGATTTGAACGGGGATGGCCTATCGGATATTATCATTGCATCAGGGACTGCATCGCCGCTTGGACGCACCGAAGTAGGGGAGGTGGATGTTCTTTGGGGACATTCCACTCTAGACAGTCTTATCGATCTTCGGAACTTCAGCGGAGAGATGACGAGAATATTCGGCAAGGCGGGGGAAAGAGCGGTGAGAGTTCGTCTGGCTTCCGGAGATTATAATGATGATGGTTATGATGATCTGGTAATAGGCCTACCCCTCTACCCATTCCCATGGTCAGATGGGAAAGTGTACATCATATTTGGCTCCGCAGAATTCCCGGACACGCTCGATTTGGGGAGTCCGTCTGTGGAAACGACGGTCATCCTGGGCTCCGGAGGATTCATGGGCCGCACGATTGCAACTGGCAACATAAACGGAGATAATTACGAGGATTTGATCGTCGGTGCGCCCTTCCATTCAGAAGATGATAATGGAGAAGTTTATATAGTCTATGGGCGAGGCTCTTTCCCCGATTTTATGCAACTTAACCTAACTCCACCTGATGTGACCTACATCAGAGATACAGAGCCATACCAATTGACAGGCTCTAGCCTCGCCTCCAAGGACGTGAACCACGACGGCTTCGATGATCTCTTGATAGGCTCATCAGGCTATTACCAAGGCAAAGGTACGCTTCTCTATGGCAGCGAAGTTATGCCTGATACCATTCTCTTGTCCGATCCATTGCTAGATTCAAAAAAGATTTACGATGAACCTGGGCAGCTCGGCGCGAATGTCGCGCTTGGAGATGTGAATGGGGATGGGAGGGATGATTTTATTATTGCGGTTCCGGCAGCTGATGCCCTGGGATTTGCGAATTGCGGAGAGGTATATATAATCTACGATATTCAGAGTCTTCCGGATTCGATTTATGTAGGATCAGATGAGATCCAAATGACACGACTTCTGGGACAGGGAAACGAACAGCAGTACGGAACCAGAATGATCTGCGCGAACGTCTCCGGAGATGAGTGTGATGATGTCATTGTATCGAGCTACAAGAATGAATTAATCAGCTCGGATGTGGACAAGGTGACTGTATTCTACGGTAGCCCAAGCATGCCTGATTCGATCTACCTGCAATCGGATTCATCTCTTACAAAGATTCTTGGGGAATCTCGTGATGATTACTTCGGACATAGCCTGACTTCTGGAGATGTGAACCATGACGATGTTACGGATCTTTTAGCAGGTGCGCTCTATGCTGATCCCTTTGGACGTACAAGTGCCGGGAGGGTGTATGCATTATTTG
>JACQXT010000216.1 GCA_016208665.1 Chitinivibrionia bacterium
ATGTCCGGGACTTCCAGGATCATGGCAGGTACATGCCGTGGTGAAGCCTTGTCCCGAAGGGCTTTTCTGATCCGCTCTTTCAGGTCGTCGGTAAGAGGCGCACCGGGAGCCAGTTTCACGAAGAGGAGGACCCTCTGGTCGTTCTCCCAGTTCTGCCCGATGGCCACACTGTCTGCCACTTCCTGAAACTGGTCTACCACGTTGTAGATCTCTGCGGTCCCTATCCTCACCCCTGAGGGTTTCAGGATTGCGTCCGATCTTCCGAAGAAGGTGACGCCCTTCGTGTCGGAATAGAACTCCACGTAGTCACCGTGCCGCCATACCTCGGGGTAGATGGAGAAGTAGGCGTCCCTGTACCGGGTGAGTTCCGGATCGTTCCAGAAATAGAGCGGCATGGAGGGAGCAGGCGCTTCGCAGACCAGCTCTCCCTGGGTATCATACACGGGAGTTCCCTTCTCGTCATAGGCCTTCACCTTCATGCCCAGTGCAGGTGCCTGCAGCTCTCCCGCGTAAACGGGGAGCGTGGGACACCCCATGACGAAGCAGCCGTTGATGTCGGTGCCGCCGGAGAGGGAGTTGAAGTGGATGTCCTCCTTTATTGAGCGGTAGACATACTCGAATCCCTCTGCAGACAGAGGGGAGCCGGTCTGTCCCATGGATTTGAGGGAAGAGAGGTCGAACAGGTCTTTGGGGACGAAGTTCTGGCTCTTCAACATGTTCAGATAGGTGGCGCTCGTTCCGAAGAAGGTGATCTTCTCCTCGTCCACGAGCCTCCACATGGTTCCCCAGTCCGGGTATGCGGGGTTGCCGTCGAAAAGGACCACCGTTGCGCCTACGGCAAAAGATGCCATGAGCCAGTTCCACATCATCCATGAGGGGGCGGTCATGTAGATTACCCTATCTTCCCGTTTCAGGTCTGCATGGAGGATGAGTTCCTTCATCTGGTTAATCAGAATCCCTCCCACGCTCTGGACCATGCACTTCGGCTTGCCGGTGGTTCCCGAAGAAAACATGATGTAAAGGGGGTGGTCGAAGGGCACCTGCTCGAAGACAAGTTCTGTCTTGTCTCCCAGGAAATCCTTATAGAGAACCGCCTTGGGCACACTTTTCACATCGGGTGTCTCATTCACGTAGGAGACGATGACCACCCGCTCGATTGAGGGGACCGCATCGACGACGGCCTTTACGTCAGGGAGCATGTTGAAGGGTTTGTTCTTGTAAAGGTAGCCGTCCACTGCGAAAAGGACCTTGGGTTCGATCTGGCTGAAGCGGTCGATGACTGCCTGGGTGCCCAGTTCTGATCCGCATGAAGCCCAGGTGGCGCCCAAGGAGGTGGTGGCAAGCATGGCAATTGCTGTCTCTGTCATGTTGGGCATGTAGGCAACGACCCGGTCTTCCTTGGTGACGCCCAGGGACTTCAGGGAATTGGCAAGGCAGCCCACGGTCTTATGCAGGTCTTCATAGCTTATCCGCACGGACGGTTTCGTTTCGCACTTGAAGACGATGGCATCTTTCTCGTCGCGGTATCTGAGGAGGTTCTCGGCAAAGTTGAGCTCGGCGCCGGGGAACCATCTGGTCCCGGGGAATCTGGTCAAGTCTTCCACCACCTGTGTGTACGTTCTGGATGCGTTGATTTCCAGGAAATCCCAGAGGCTTGCCCAGAAATCGGGAATGGCGGTGACGGACCATTCGTAGAGATCGAAATATGTGGAGAAGGACTTTCCGAACCTGCCATTCACGTACGTGATGAACCGTGTGATGTTCGCATCTTCCCTTCTTGCTGCAGACGGTGTCCAGAGCGGATGTTTCATGCCCGTGCGTCCTCCCTATGGTTTTTGTTCTTTTTGATTTCCCATGGTTCCCCCGGAAACCAGGGTTTCTATATCATCAGGTACTCTCTTTTCACTTCCTCGTTCGTTTCAAGTTCCGCGATGCTCCCGCTGTACTTGATCCTGCCTCTGTCTATGACGTAGGCCCTCTCGGCGATGGAGAGGGAGAACCTGACGTTCTGTTCGGAGAAGAGGATCGTCAGTCCGGTCTCCTTGAGCTTGATGAGTCTCTCCGCAAAATCCTTGACCACGAGAGGTGCCAGACCCTCGACGGGTTCGTCAAGGAGGATAAGCTCGGGATTGCCCATGAGAGTCCTGCCGATAGTGAGCATCTGCTGCTCCCCGCCGCTCAGATAGCCGCCGAGGTTCTTTTCCAGCTGTTTCAGCTTCGGGAAGATTTCGTAGATCCTCTCCACGGTCCAGGGTTCACCCTTGAAATGCTCCGATTTCTTCATACCTATCTCGAGGTTTTCACGCACCGTCAAATCAGGAAAGATGAGCCTGTTGTCCGGCACGTACCCGATGCCCTTCTGTGCTATTTTGTACGGGGGTCTCCCCGTCATATCTTCGCCGTGGAAGATTACGCTCCCTGCTTTCGGTGGCGTCAGCCCCATGATGCTTCGAAGCGTCGTCGTTTTTCCGGCGCCGTTCCTGCCGAGAAGACAGACAAGCTCTCCGCTGTTCACCTGGAGGGAAACGTCGAAGAGGATGTGGCTCGTGCCGTAGAAGGTGTTAAGGCCGTTGGCTTCGAATATCAGCATAGTTCATCACCCAGATAGCATTGTTGCGCCTCTTTGTTCCTCCGCACCTCCTCCGGGGTTCCTTCGGCAACAAGTATGCCCTGATGGAGAACGGAGAGTTTCTTGGCGTAGCCGAAAATTACCGATATGTCGTGCTCAGTGAAGAGGATCGAAAGGCCGATCTCTTCATTCAGGCGCTTCACCAGTTCCATGGTCTCATGTGTCTCCTCCGAGGACATCCCTGCGGTAGGTTCGTCGAGGAGGAGAAGGTCCGGTTTGCTTGCCAGCGCCAGCGCCAGTTCCAGTTTCTTCTTGTCGCCCTGGGACAGGATGCCTGCCTCCGTATGCTTATGGCTCTGGAGTCCGGTGAGGTTGAGGAGCTCAAGGGTCTCCTCCTTGGCGAGTCTCGCAGCAGGAGTAAAGAAGTTAAGGGTCTTTTTCTTCTGGGCGAGAATGGACTGCCTCACGTTTTCGTAGGTGGTCAGTTTTGGGTAGATATTGCTTACCTGAAAGGCCCTCGTGATCCCGATGCGGGCGATCTTGTGGCGCGGCCAGTTCGTTATTTCCTCCTCCCTGAAGAAGACATGGCCACCCGTGACATGGTGGTATCCTGTGACAAGGTTGAAGAATGTGCTTTTTCCAGCGCCGTTGGGGCCTATAATGGCCGCAATCTGGCCCTTTGCAAGAGTGTAGTTGACGTCGGTAAGCACCTGGTATTTGAAAAAAGCCTTGCTGAGATGCTCCACCTTCAGGATGTGGTCGTTATCCATGCTGCGAGCCCCCTGTGTCTGCCCGGTTGGCGTCGGCCATTGCCGTTGTCTTGGAAGCGAAATACCCCTTAGTCTTTATGATTCCGAAGAGACCTCCAGGCATGAGAAGCACCACGAGTATGATGATGACGCCGCTCACCAGGGGCCAGTATTCGGTGAAACCCGTTACGAAGGCGTTGAGAAAGGTGTAGATGACCGAACCGATCATGGGGCCGAGAAAGTGGTGCGGTCCCCCTATGATCGCCATGAAGACGGGATGGCCTGAATGCTGCCAGTTGCAGAGGTCGGGCGCCACGCTCCTGTTGAAGGGGCCCCAGAGGGCTCCTGCGAGGCCCGCAAACATCCCTGCAATGATGAAGTTGATGTGCATGTACCGCTGGACATTGAGCCCGATAAACTCGGTCCTTTCCGAATTGTCCCTGATGGCCCGCATGGTGTAGCCGAAGGGAGACTCGGTGATGTAGTAGAGGACCACCATGGCAATAGTCACGATGGCAAGGGAAAAGTAGTAGTATAGGTTGGTAGCGAAGATCCATTCAGGGGGGTTGATGCCCTGGAGGCCGTTGTCTCCCCCGGTGAAAGAATACCATTGAAAAACGATGTAAAAGACAAGCTGGCCGAAGGCCATGGTAAGTATGGCGAAATAGATACCCCGAAGACGGACACAGAAGGAGCCGAGGATTGCCGCGGCTATTCCGGCGGTGATCATGGAGATGGGGAGACAGGCCAGAAGGGGCCATTTGAGTTTCACCATGAGGAGGCCCGTGGTGTAAGCGCCGACCCCGTAATACGCGGCATGGCCGAAGGAAAGCTGCCCCATGTAGCCGAAAATGAGGTTGAAGCTTGCCGCGAAGAGCCCGAGAATAAGGATCTCGTTAAAGACGTGGACCCAGAAGTGCGGCACAACATGGGGCAGAATGACGGCCACGATAAGAAGCGTGAGGGGAAGCCAGTATTTCCTGAAAAGACCATTATTATCAGCCATGTTATGCCCTCATTGGTGTGCCGAAGAGTCCCCAGGGACGCACGATAAGGATGATCGCAGTGATGATGAAGATCATGACCATTGCGCCGTCGGGCCAGTAGAGTATGGAGAAGGAGAATACCTCGCCCACGATGAGGGCGCCGATGAGCGTTCCCATAAGGCTCCCGAAGCCGCCGATGACAACGACACAGAAGGCCTGGATGATGATGGCGATATCCATGCCCAGAGTGACGGAGCCGATTGCTGACTGGATGCCTCCGGCCAACCCGGCGATGAAAATCCCTAAGGTAAATACCCAGGTGTAGATTTTCGGTATGGGGATGCCCAGAGCACTCACCATCTCCCTGCTGAATACGGCTGCCTTGACGATGTGGCCGTATTTCGTATATTTCAGAAACCACCAGAGCCCGACTGCCACCGCAAAACCGGCGAGTATGACGAAGATGAAATAAGAGTCGAGGGGGGCCCCAAAGATGAAGATGGGTTTCTGAATTGCGGGGGGACGCACGATGAGCCTGTCCGTCGGCCCCCAGACGATTTTGATCAAATCGGCAAAGATCAGCGCCAGTGCGTAGGTAATGAGGAGCTGTTCATGGAGCTCCCTCTTGTAGATCCTCTTGATAAGGACTATTTCGGTCACCCAGCCGACTGCAGCACAGGCGAAAGCCGCAAGGGGTATGCTCACCCAGAGCGCGAAGGAATAGTCCTGCATGACGCTCCAGAAGGTGTAGCAGAAGTAGGCGCCGATAAGCCAGAGTGTGGCATGGGCGCAATTAAGGATGTTCATCACCCCGAAGATAAGAGAGAGGCCCGC
>JACQXT010000217.1 GCA_016208665.1 Chitinivibrionia bacterium
CACAACGCCGTTGCGCATGAATCGAGAAATCCGCGAGTGGACCGGCTCGCGGCCGGATGTATGGCACGATTGGCGAAAATCGCAGTTCATTGCGAGTACGCGAGAGAACTGCTGCACGCCGGAGCGCGAATCGCCGTCATCGAGCACGGCAGCTACCGCGGCGTCTATCCCGTGAACGTCACCCGGGACGAAGCGCGGAACGCCCTGGGACTCGAGGGGCACGCGACCGTGTTTCTTTTTTTCGGGATGATTCGCAGATACAAGGGATTGGAAATGCTCTGCGAGAGTTTTCAAAGCGTGGCGGACGAGAACTCGATGCTGTTGATCGCGGGGAAACCGTACGAAGACGAGGATCAATCGATGGTGGCGGAATTGCGCCGGCGGTTCGCGTCGGCGCGTCTGCGGTTCGTGCCGGAGTTCATCCCGGACGAGCATGTTGCCCGCTACTTTCTCGCGAGCGATTACTGTGTGTTTCCGTTCGAACGCGTTCTGACGTCCGGATCCGTCGTGCTCTCGCTTGGATTCGGATGCCCCATTTTGGCGCCGCGGACGGGGTGCCTCGCCGAGCTCGAGGAGCACAACGTCGGCTTTTTTTTCGAGCCCGGCGACCGAGCGAGTCTGGAGGAAGCACTCCGGAGCGCGATTGCCTGCGACCGCCGGCGGGCGCTCTCCGACAACGCACGCGAGTACGCCGCAAGCTTGAGCTGGAAGCGCATTGCGCGGCGGTATGAGGCGCTCTATTCGGAGTGAAGCCGCGCATCGAACCGAAAAAAGCCCCGGAATCCGCGGGAATCGGTTTCGCCGCATCGATATTGCAGGCAGCCTATATGCAGAAAAGCGTTCTCTTCATAACATACCATTATCCTCCCATTCTGAGCGCGGGCGTTTCTCGGCTCGTCGGATTGACGAAGTACCTTGCAAGGGCGGGCTGGCGATGCACGGTAGTGACGGTTGCGCGATCATATGCGGAGGAACGCGATGATGCGAGCCTCGGGAGGATTCCGCCGGGCGTCACGGTTATCAGGACCGGCACGCTCGAAGCGGACCGGTTCAATCCGCGTCGGATGCTGAACGGGAAGGCGCGGGGAGAAACGGCCGGAAGAGCAGGCCTGCCGGGGCGGAAGCTTCTCGTGGAGCTGACGCGCTATCCGTATGCCGCATTTCATATGCTGGCAAGCTACCCGGAGCGGCAGGCGGGGTGGTGCGTCCCGTTGTTCATTGCTTTGAGGCGGATTATGAGCGCCGGCCGCTACGACGTCGTCGTCAGCTCGAGCCCGCCCCATTCGACGCACATCGCGGTGTGGTCCCTGAGAAAGGTGCGGCGTTTCAGATGGATCGTCGATTTCCGCGATCCTTGGAGCGCGCCCCCTCATTATGGAAAAGCATCGCGTCTCGGCTGGCTGACGCGCAAAATTGAGGGCATGATCCTCCGCGCATGCGATCGAGTAGTTGCGAACACTCCGGGAAACAAGGCGAGTCTGCTCGCGGCGTTCCCGTTTCTGGACGAAGGAACGGTGGCGGTGGTGACGAACGGGTATGATGTCGAGGAATCCGGGGAAGCGTGCCGGATGGATCCCGGAGAGGTGGAGTGCGACCTGCTCTACACCGGCGAGATCTATCGGGGAATGCTCGATCTCTACATCGAGGCGCTGATCATCCTGCAGGGGGCGGGAACAACCCCGCTGCCGCGCCTGTTTGTGTACGGGGCGATGGATGGAATCTCTCTCGAGGCCGTTCGCAGAGCGAATCTCGAGGAGTTCATCGTGTTCAAAGGCGCGGTAACGCTCAGCAAGAGCACAACGCTCATGCGCGCTGCGCCCGCGCTCCTCCTCACCGTACCTCACAACAAGCGGGGCGGTTCGTGGGTGCCGAGCAAGCTTTACGCGTATCTCTTTGCAGGCAGGCCGATTCTCGCGATTGTTCCCGAGGGGGACGCCGCCGGCATCATCAGGGCGGCAGGTGCGGGGGCGGCGGTTACGAGCTCGGATCCGCGCGTCGTCGCGGAGGGAATGGCGGGATTCCTCTCGGCTGTTGCGGCGGGAACGATGACCGGCGGAGGGCGGGAAGCGGCGATAGAGCAATTTACAATGGAGTCGATAGCGGCGCAGATGGAATCGGTTCTCTCGGATGCGTTGAAGACGGAGTCATGACGGCACGAACCAGGGCACCGGCGGTCATACTTCTGGCGGCGTCTTCCGCCGCCGCCCTTTTCTCATTTCTGCTCCTGCGATCCGAGAAGATCGGCATCGCGTCGTACGCGATCGGACTCGGCATCGGAATGCTGCTGCTCGAGCCGTTCGCCGGCCTCATAAACTACCTGGCGCTTCTCTACCTGCGGCCGCAGGAATTCGTGAAGGGATTGGAGGGTGTTCAGGTAATGCTGATCGTCGGCGGCGCGACGTGCGCGATCATGCTCATTCATTTTGTTTTTATCCGAAGAACGCTTCCGCTGTCCAGGGCTCCGCAGAATGTGCTGATGGTGCTGCTCGCCGGCGCGATCGTGCTCTCGCACTTGAGCCACGTCTATCTTCACGGCGCGCTCGATTCGGCCAGGGCGTTTGCGAGCACGTTCGTCATGTATCTGCTCATCGTGATCTTGGTGCGCAGCGAGGCGAAGTTGAAGATAACGCTCTGCGTCCTGTCGGTGCTCACGCTGTTTCATGCCTGCCAGGGCATCTATCAGTATTTCAATGAAACGGGCCTTGCCGGGCAGACAATGATAGACGGTAGAATCAGGAGTATAGGCATTTTTGCGGATCCGAACGACCTGGCGCTGACGTTTCTCATCGTCATGCCGTTCCTGTTCTTTTCGGTGCTCGATTCACGAAGCGTGCCGGTCAAGCTGCTGTCGGGCGCCGTCCTGCTCGTCCTCGCATACGCGCTGTACCTGACCGGATCGCGGGGAGGATTCATTGCCCTCGCGGCGGTCGCGTTTCTTCTCTTCGTGCGGAGATTCGGCATCAGGGCCGGCTCCGTCGTGGGAATCGCGATTGTCGCCGTCCTGTTCGCGTTCGGCCCGGAGCGGCTCGCCGATCTTTCGCCGCAGGAGGAATCGGCGTACGGGCGGATCGCGGCATGGGGAAGGGGATTGGAGCTGTTAAAGCAGAATCCTCTCTTCGGCGTGGGCGCCGGAACGTTCATGGAATACCATGTGCGGACCGCGCACAACTCGATCGTGCTGTGCGCGAGCGAACTGGGACTGTTCGGCCTGTACGTCTGGCTGCTGCTCATCGTCGTTTCCATGAGGAACCTCTTTTTCGTCAGCACGGAGGCCCGGCGAATGCATATGGTGTCAATCGCGCTTCTGAGCGATTCGCTGCTTTTCGCATTCGTGGGATTTATCACGGCCGCTTTCTTCCTTTCGCGGACGTACAACGAGCTTCTCTATATACTCGTCGGCCTCGGCGTTTCGGCGACCGCCGTATTTGCCGGTATGACCGGCGAGAAGTATTCGCTCTTCGAGAAAAAGGACCTCGTGTATACGGGTTTCATTCTCGTGGGATCATTGTTCACCGTGTATATCATTACCAGGCTCTATTGGTGATGCGGCATGTTGTATGTTGCGTATATCCTCGCGCTCGGTTGCATATCCTGCTTCGCGCTGATTGCGTTCGCGGCCGCCAGGCGCAAGAACGTTGACATCATCGTCCGCGGCGGCAGGCGAAGAGCGCCGCGCGCCTTGAGCGGCGCGCAGCATGTATTTTTCTGCGTCGCGGATCATTTCGAGCCGTTCTGGAACGGAGCGGACCGGACAACGGCTCTGCAACGCGTCGAACAATGGAAGAGGCGGTACCCGCTCCTCTGCGAGCGGTTCAGGGACGGCGGCGGGAGGCCGCCGCAGCACACGTTTTTCTATCCGGCAGAGGAATATGAGCCGCAGGCGCTGGATGCGCTCGCCGGGCTCGTACGGCCGGGCTTCGGCGACGTAGAGATACATCTGCATCACGACCGCGACACGGCGGATGGCTTCGCGGAAAAGATCAACGCCTTCCGGGACGCCCTGCATGTGAATCACGGATTGCTGCGCGCGGATCCATCGGACGGCCGCATACGATACGGATTCATCCACGGCAACTGGGCCCTCGACGATTCGGGCCCGCGCGGAAAGCACTGCGGCGTGAAGAATGAATTGGCGATTCTCAAGGAAACGGGCTGTTACGCCGACTTCACGTATCCGTCGGCCCCGCATCCGACGCAACCGCCGGTGATAAACAAGATCTATTACCCCGCCGGCGATCCCCTGAAAGGGAAGTCGCACCATGCGCGAATCGAGGCGGCGTTCAGAACCGCGCCGCCGGGCGGTCTGCTGCTCGTGACCGGCCCCCTCGCAATCAATTGGCATGCGAGGAGGAGACGCATATTTCCGGCAATCGAAAACGGCGACATCACCGCGTTGAATCCGCCCACGCCGGCGCGAATCGATCTGTGGGTGAGGACGGGAGTCGGCGTTGCGGGATGGCCCGGATGGATCTTCATCAAGGTGCATACCCACGGGGCACAGGAGAAAAATGCGGGGTTGCTTCTGGGCGGCGGGATTCAGTCCATGCACGAGTATTTGCTTTCGCGTTACAACGACGGCGGGCGCTACGTGCTTCACTACGTGACCGCATGGGAGCTCTATCAGTGCGTCGCGGCGCTCGAACGCGGCGATGAAGAATGGATGCGCCGGATCGAGGGATTCCGCTACCTACCGCGCGATATCGGGGAGCCGTCATGAACTTGAAAGGCGTGGCGGTGAAATACGGCCGCTGCTGGAAGGAGTCGGCTGCGATGCTGGGACATCCCCGCCTTCTGGTTCCGTTTTCAATGCTGGCGTTGCTCCAGGCGGGCATGCTCCTCTGTTTGGTTTTTTTTATGAAGGCTCCGCTCTCGTTCTTCATGGTCGACATGGTGCGGCTCGTCGGCGGAGAAGCGGCTCTTCATTATCCTGTTCATTACCTCAGGCTTCCATTCATGTACCACATCATGGTTCTCCCTGCCGCCGTCTTCGGATTCGTGCTATACGGATGGGCGGTATTCATGATCGCGGACTATTTCGACGGCACGCTGTTGTCGGCGAGGCAATACGTGGGCGCAATCGTGTGGAACGCCCCCTCTTTTCTGATCATCGGCATGCTCTTCGCCTCACTGGGCGTGAGCGCGCCGTACCTGCTGTCGCTGCTTGCACAACACATCGATGACTCGACGCTGCGTTTTGCGGTCCGGATGGGCGCCTGGTTCGCCGGATTCGGCGCGCAAGCGGCGCTCGTCTATTCCATCCTGTTC
>JACQXT010000096.1 GCA_016208665.1 Chitinivibrionia bacterium
AGAGGCGGGATTGATCGGCACCGTTCTCGTCAGCGCCTGCTTCCTGTTTCTCGTCTTGCGGACGATGAAGATGGCGCAGAAATGCGGCGATGTATTCGGCGAAATGCTGGCCGTCGGTTTCGGCAGCGCGCTGTTTATTTACGCGGCCTTGAACATGGCGGTCGCGACGCAGCTGTTCCCGGTGACGGGTTTGCCGCTTCCATTCATCAGCTTCGGCGGATCTGCGCTCGTCGTCAATTCGGTTTCGATCGGGATTCTGTTGAGTATCTCGCGGCAGTCGAAGCGTTCCACGAGGTTCGCCATGCCCGCCCGCCTCTCCCCGCGCGGCCGCCGTCGCGAGCCCCGGATGGTTGATGGAGAACTGAAACGGCAGTATGGCAAACGTGCGGCGGGCCGCATCGCCTCGGCTGTGTTCGCGCTCCGGAGGACGGTCGCAGGGAGGAGGACGCCATGCGGGTCATGATTGCAGGCGGAGGGACCGGGGGACACGTTTTTCCGGGCATTGCGATCTTCGAAGCATTGAGGCGTTTGCACGGGGATCTGGCGGTTCTCTTTGTCGGAGCCCGGGGAGGTGTGGAGAAGAAGATCTTTTCCGATGCGGGTCTTCCCCACGTTCTGCTTCCCGGCAGAGGACTGCGGGGAGCGTCCGCCGCCGGAAGGCTCAAAACGATGGTCCTGTTCGCCGCGGCCCTCGCCCGGGCAATCAAGGAAATCAGGGCCTTCAAGCCGGACGTCGTGATCGGAACCGGCGGATACGCGAGCGCCGCGGCGGTTATCGCGGCCGTCGCATGCCGCCGCGTCAGAGTCGTGCAGGAACAGAACAGCGTCCCCGGGATGGTCAACCGGTGGCTTGCGAGAGCGGCGCACCTGGTGCTGCTCTCCTACGAGGAATCGCGTCCTTTCATTCCGAGCCGAGTCACGTGCGCGGTCGTGGGAAATCCGCTCCGGATCTCTCCGGGCGGGGCCGGGGGCCGGGATGCCGGTCTGAGATTCCTGGGATTGCGCAAGGATCTGCCGACGGTGTTGATCATCGGCGGGAGCGGCGGGGCCCGGTCGCTCAACATGCACGGCATGGAGGCGGCGAAACGGATACTGGCGCGCAGGATGACGCAGTTCGTCATCATCGCCGGCGACCGCGATTACCGAGGCGTGCTGGCGCAATCGGACGAATACAAAAACGACATACGGATCCTTCCGTTCGTCGAAGAAATGGAGAAGATCTACAGCGTCGCGGACGTGGCCGTTTCGAGGGCCGGCGCATCGAGCGTATTCGAGCTCGCGCTGTTCGGGACGCCGACGATCTTCGTGCCCTATCCGTTCGCCGCGGACGATCACCAGCGGAAAAACGTCGAAGCGCTCGAGGCGAGCGGCGCGGTTGAAGTCATCAAGGATGCGGATCTGAGCGCCGAGCTGCTCGAAGAGCGGATTGTCGCGCTCCTGGACGATGAGGCGAGGAGGCGGGAGATGTCCCGGAAGCTCGAGCATTGGGCCCGGGGCGATGCGGCGCGCCAGTCGGCGGAGATCATTACGGCGCTCGTAAAAAAAAACGCCTCGTGCGCGGTTGCGGCCGCGGTTGAAGGGTCGCCGAGCCCGGCTCGGGCGGGGCGCGACATGAGCGCGGCAGGGTAGAACACATGGTCTATCTGGGTCGAACAAAGAGAACGCATTTCGTCGGCATCGGAGGCATCGGCATGAGCGGCATAGCCGAAGTGCTCTTGAATCTCGGATTCGAGGTATCCGGTTCCGATATCAGGCGCAACGACGCCACCGAGCGGCTGGAGGGCATGGGAGCGCGCATTACATACGGCCACAGCGGCGCAAGCGTCGCGGGCGCGGACGTCGTGGTGTATTCCAGCGCCGTCGACCGGTCCAACCCCGAGCTCCTGGCGGCCGCGGAAGCGGCCATTCCCATCATACCGAGAACGGAGATGCTGGCCGAGCTGATGAGGTTGCGCGGACGATGAGAACGCCCGGTCGATCATGCCCGAAATACGCAGACGGGTGATCACCTATTCGCTGGGCGGGAGTGCGGATCTGAGGGCCGACATCACGAAGCAGGACGAAACGGGGAGCACCTTCACCGTTACGGCGCTCGGACGGACTGAGGGGGAAATCCATCTCGGCATGCCGGGCGTGCATTACGTGCGGAACGCCCTGGCCGCGGTTGCGGTGGGCATGGAGCTGGAAATCCCGTTCGATCTCATCAAAGACGGCATCGAACGCTTCGAAGGCGTCGGGCGGAGGTTCGAAATCAAAGCCGAACACGAGGGTATTACCATCGTCGACGATTACGCGCATCACCCCACCGAAATCGCGGCGACCATCGAAGCGGCCAGGTCGAATTACGGCAGAAGAATCGTCGTCCTGTTCCAGCCCCACCGGTTCTCGAGAACACAGGCGATCGCGGATAGATTCGGCCGCTGCTTCAAGGGCGCCGCCAAGGTGATCGTTACGGACGTGTACGCAGCAGGTGAACAGCCGATCGCCGGAGTGTCCGCACAGACGATCATCTCGAAGATCGAAGAAAGCGGCGGCGTTTCCGTCTCGTATGCGCCGTCCTTCGACGCGATGGTCGACGAGGTGCTGCAGTACGTCGAAGAGGGCGATATCGTAATCACCATGGGGGCGGGGGACATTTACAAGGCAGGCGAGCAGCTGGCGGCGCGGCTGTCGCGGGAACACAAGCTATGAAACGCGGAAAAACGAACATAGAAAAATCTCTCCGGGATATGCTGGGTCCCGGTCTCAAGCTGGACGAGCCGATGGCGAGGCATACCACCATCGGAGTGGGCGGCCGCTCCCGGTTTTTCGCCCTCCCGCGGAGCTCCCGGTGCGTCGCCTCTTTGATCCGGCTGGCGTCGGCGAACCGTGTCCCGTGCATGATCATCGGCCGCGGGTCGAACCTGATCGTGCGGGACGGCGGCTTCGACGGCCTCATCATCAAGCTGGGGAGCAATTTCTCCGCCGTCAAGGTACACAAACGCACGGTATTCGCCCAGGCGGGCGCTTCGCTCTCCGGCCTCGCGTCCAGGCTGGTGAAGATGGGAAGGCCGGGTTTGGAGTTCGCGGTGGGAATACCGGGATCGGTCGGTGGGGGCGTCTGGATGAATGCGGGCGCATACGGAGGCGAAATAGCGCACGTGCTTTCCCGGATGACCATCATCGACCGGAGCGGCGCCGTGCGGACAATTCGTCCCAAGCAACGCGGCTTCGGTTACCGGCAGTCGAACCTGCCGCGGGGATCGGTGATTCTCACTGCGAGCTTTCTCTGCCCCCCCGGCGGGTTGAATCGAAAAATTCTGCAGCTCTCGCGGCGCCGCAAGCGGACGCAGCCGCTGGAATTCAGGAGCTTCGGCTGCGCCTTCGTCAATCCCCCCGGAGAACACGCGGGGCGGCTGATCGAAGGGTGCGGGTTGAAAGGAACGCGAATCGGCGGCGCAGTCATTTCCGAAAAACATGCAAACTTTATTCTGAATATCGGCCCTGATACGAAAACGAGCCATATCGAGGACTTGATTCGGTTGGCTCGGCAGGCAGTGAAAGAAACATACGGAATCATACTCAAACCGGAGGTGGTCATCGTTGGCAATCCATAGGACGAAAAAGCAGCGCACCCAAGACAGGAGGGCTCTCTGCATGAGGCTGCTTGCGCTCGTGCTGCTCGGACTTGTTTCGGTGGGCCTGCTGTACGCATACAATTTCGCCACGACGACGCAGCGGCTGGCGATCAAAACCGTGCGGGTGGAAGGCATCGCCAGGACCCTATGAGACGAGGCTGAGAATGCTGCCGCGGATCAAGGACGCGGATCTGAAGACGGACTTTCCTTCCACGATCGTCTGCTCGATAACGGAGCGGGAACCGGTGGCGCTGGTGTTCGCGAACCGGTTCATCGAAGTCGACGAAGAGGGGATGGTGCTGCCCGAGGATGCGATCTCCTCGAAGCTCGACCTCCCGATCATCACCGGCATTCCGGGCGAACTGCTGAAGCAAGGCACCATCTGCGCGGATAAGCGCCTCAAAGAAGCTCTGCGGGCGCTGCACGCGTGCAAGCAGCTCGGAGGAAATTTCACGGAAGATATATCGGAAATCAAGGCGGGTCCCCATGGCGTCAGCATCGTGTCCCTGAGAGACGGATGCATCGTGGTTCTCGGGGATTCCGAGTTCGAAAAACGGCTCAAGAAGTTTTTTCTCCTGCGGGACACGATCGAGAAAAACGACATCGTAACCAAGGTCATCGACTTGAGATTCGACGATCAAATCGTTCTGCGCAGCACGTTCTAACCATGAGAGGTAGGTGTATCACAGTGAAAAACGACGTTCACATAAAGGCGAGCCTCGACATGGGGACAACGAAAGTGGCGGCCATGATCGGTGAAGTCAGGGACGGGCGGGTGCGCGTCATCGGATTCGGCACGACGCCGTCGGAGGGGTTGAAGCAGGGGGTCGTCGTCGACATCGAAAAAGCCGCTTCGTCCCTGGAGAAGGCCGTCAAGGACGCCGAACAGATGGCCGGCATTTCGGTGAAGTCGTACGCCGTCGGGGTTGCGGGCGAACACATCAAGTCGATGAACAGCCGCGGGGTCGTCGCGATTCCGAATCTCGAGAGCGAGATATCGAGAAGCGATGTCGAGCGAGCCTTGAAGGCCGCGCGCAATTTCTCGATACCGTACGACCGCGAGATCATCCATACGTTTCCGCAGGAATATATCATCGACAGCCAGCATGGAATCCGGCAGCCCATCGGCATGTACGGCGCCCGGCTGGAAGCCCGCGTGCACGTGGTCACGGCCTCGCGGCCTGCGCTCGATAACATCGCGAAGACGCTGATGTGCGTCGGCATCGAACCTACGGCTCTCGTGCTCGAGCCGTTCGCGTCGAGTTGTTCCGTGCTGACCGACGAAGAAAAGGAACTCGGCATCATGCTGATCGACATAGGCGGGGGCACCACCGACGTCATGGTGTTCAGCGAGAACGGACCGATCGCGAGCGGAGTGATCGGACTCGGCGGCGCCAACATCACGAGCGACGTCGCTTACGGGCTCCGCACTTCGCTGAAGTGCGCCGAGGACATCAAGATTCAGCATGGCTGTGCGCTGTCGAGCATGGTGCCCATCGAGGAAAAGATCGAGGTGCCGGGACTCGGCGATCGAGGCAAGCGGCAGGTCGGACGGCAGCTGCTCTCCGCGATCATTGAGCCCCGCGTCGCGGAGATGTTCTCTCTCTTGAACACTCAGATCACGAAAAACACGCTCAAGAACAAGCTGGGCGCGGGAGTGGTGCTGACCGGAGGCTCGTCCAAGCTCGAGGGTTGCAAGGAGCTTGCCGAACAGGTCTTCGATCTGCCCGTTCGCATCGGTATTCCGCATGCGGTTGAAGGGCTGGTGGAAGTCGTGAGCCATCCGATGTATGCGACGGGAGTCGGTCTCCTGCACTACTCCGCCGAGTACGAGAAACAGGGGACCGAACGAAGCTTTGCGGGGAGAGGGTGGCGGCAATCGGTGTCCATACTGAGAAAAGCAATAGCCAGTTTCATCTAAACAGGAAAGGAGTGTGAACATGGCTGCTCGCTTCCAAATGGAAGAGGAAAAGAAGCTGACGTCTCTCAAGGTGGTTGGCGTCGGCGGCGCGGGAGGAAACGGGGTAAACAGGATGGCCGGGATCGGTTTCGGCGGGGTCGAATTCATCAGCATCAACACCGATCTGCAGGTGCTCAAGGATTCCAATGCGCATCACAAGATCCAGATCGGCATGAGATTGACGAGGGGACTCGGATCGGGGGGCGACCCCGAGACGGGGCGGCTCGCCGCGGAGGAGAGTCTCGACGCCATCCGGGAGTCCATGCAGGGAGCCGACATGGTGTTTCTCACGGCAGGCATGGGCGGCGGCACGGGCACGGGAGCGTCGCCGGTCATAGCCTCGATTGCGCGGGCAAGCGGAGCGCTGACCGTCGGGATCGTGACGAAGCCGTTCTTCTTCGAAGGCAGCAGGCGCATGGACCAGGCCGATAGGGGACTGCGCGAGCTCAAGAACGAAGTCGACACGCTCATCGTCATCCCGAACGACAAGCTGCTTTCCATTTCCGACGAGACCACGACCATGCTCGATGCCTTCGCAAAAGCGGACCAGGTGCTCTGCAACGCTACGAAGGGGATTTCCGACCTGATCACCGAGGTCGGAGTCGTGAACCTCGATTTTGCGGACGTCAAGAGCGTCATGAAGAGCGGCGGCGATGCGATCATGGGAACCGGCGTGGCAACCGGCGAGAATGCGGCCGAAGAAGCCGCACGAATGGCGATTTCGAGCCCGCTGCTCGACAATGTCTCGATCCGCGGAGCGCGGGGCATCCTGGTGAACATCACCGGGTCGAAATCCCTCGGCCTCAAGCAGGTCAGCAAGGCGGCGACCATCATCAACAACGAGGCGGGAGTGGATGCGCACGTATTCCTCGGCACCGTCATCAACGAGACCATGCCGGAGGACGAGGTTCGCATTACCGTGATCGCAACCGGTTTCAACAGGGAGGATCAACCGCAGGATCAAATCGAAGAGGAAACCGTGATCAATTTCACCGAGCTTCTGAGCGGCGACAAGTCGCCGATCGGTCTCGATGACGATCTGCGGTTCGAGAAGGAAGAAGCGATCGTTATCGATACCGGGACGATCCGGTCGTTCAATACGGATCACTACCGGGCGCCCACCTTCGTCAGGAAGCAGGTAGACTAGCGTCAGGAGGCGGATGTGTCGTTCTGGACCAGGCTCTTCCGCGGAGAGGCGAACAAGGTATACGCGAAGGGCATTCAGCACTTCAACGACGGCGATTTCGACCAGGCGGTGCGGGTGTTCGAAGGGATCATCGCCGCTTCGAAGGGCAGGGAAAGCCCCGTCGCGAAGCTCGGCGCATTCTACGCGGCGGAAGCGCACGTCAGATTGGGCATGGCGGAGCTGCACCGGAGAAACCTCGACAAGGCGCTGCATCACTTGCAGACCGCGTTGAGCGAGAATTCTCATTATCCGGATCTCTCCTATTACCTCGGCGTGGTGCATCATCAGCGCGGGGACACGGAGTCGGCGATCCGCCATCTCGAGCGGGCGACGGAGCTCAATCCGGAATATGCGGAGGCATTGTGCTACCTCGGCATCGTGCTCCACGAAGCCGGTTATTTCGAGCGCGAAGAGCTGTGCTTTTCGCGGGCGCTCGCCCTCGTTCGCAAGACGCCGAATCCTCTCAACCGGTTCCTCGTCGACACTATCGAATCGAAATCATTCGATCTGCCCGTTTTGAAGGAACTGAAGCAACTCATGCTGGAGAACGACGGCTACGAGATGCATGTCAAGGAAGCGACGAGCGCGTTCAACAAGGCGGATTATACCAGATCGGTCGCCCACTTCGAGCAGGCGGTTGCGCTCAAACCCGACTACGCGGATCTCCGCTGCAAGCTCGGACTCGCATATCTCGAAAAGGGTGACATCGATCCGTCGATCGCATCGCTGGCAAAGGCGCTCGAGATCAATCCCGATTATACGGAGGCGCTGTTCTACATCGGCATGGCTTATTTTTCGCGCCACGACTATCTGAAAAGCAGGAAGCACCTGAAGCGGGCGGTCGAATTGAATCCCGACTACGCGGATGTGCAATGCCAATTCGGCATCGCGCTGCTCGCCCTCGGCGAGCTCCATGAAGCCAAGGAAGCGTTCAGAAAGTCGTTGAAGCTGGCTCCCCGGTACGCGAAGGCGCACTATATGCTCGGGCTGAGTCTCCACGCGCTCGGAGACCTCGATGCGGCGAAAGAGGAGCTGCAGCACACGCTCACGTTGAAGCCGCATATTTTTCTCGCGGAATTCGACATGGGTCTCCAGCGGATGATCGCCGGAGAATACGAAGAAGCGGTGCACAGTCTTCAGCGGTTCGTCGAGAAAGAACCGTCCCGGGCCGACGCCTGGTGTCTCCTGGGCAAGGCGTTCCTGGAGCTCAACGAACTCGATGAAGCGATGCAGCAGTTCGACAGGGCGCTCCTCATCAACAAGGATTATCTGGATGCGAAGAAGCACCTGGCTCTGGTATACTGCAAGAAGGAAGACTTCAATCGGGCCGAGTCGTTGATCAGGGAAGCGCTGGAGCTGCACCTGGATTATCCGGATCTGCACAAGATACATGGAGACCTGTGCATGAGACGGGGAGACATGCAATCAGCCTGCCTGTCCTACCAACGAAGTCTCGCCATCAATGCGTCGTATACGGAGGCGCTCATCGGCCTCGTCGTCGCGATGCGGAGGTGCGGGGACGGCGCCGAAGCCGATCGCATCCTCGATGCGTTTGTCGCAAAGCATCCCGACAACGTGCTCGCCCGGTCGTATATGACGATGAACACGCTGAAAATCGTGGATGCGTGAAGCCCGCGGGGCGGGGATCGCGCATGCCCGTGCAGCGGGTATTCCAGGTCCATGGCCAATCAATCGAACACGAACATTGTGCGCGCCGAGAAACGGGGTTTCCCGCTCGAAACCGCTCGTTCGCTCCCCCTTGTCGCCGTTTGTTATCCGAATTCCTACGCCGTCGGGATGTCGAATCTGGCGTTCCATTTTCTGTTGAGACTGCTGTCCCGCGCCTCGGTGCGTCTCGAGCGGGCGTTCGCTCTGCCGCAGGCATGGGAACACCGCGGATGCACGTTCGAGAGCGGCGCGCGGCTTTCGACGGCGGCGGTTATTCTCGCAACGGTCTCCTATGAGGAGGATTACCCGAACCTGGTGGCATTGCTCGAGGCTTCCGGGATACCGTTACACGCCGCCGAACGGCGTCCCGAAGATCCGGTCGTCATCGCCGGCGGCAGCGCGGTCAGCGCCAACCCGGCGGTGCCGGCGCAGTACTGCGACGCCCTGGCGATCGGAGAATTCGAGGATGCGGCGGACGTCTTTGCGGCCGCCGCGGCGTCGTACGCCCACGGACGCATCCCTCGCCGGGAGTTTCTGGCGCGTCTGGCAGAACAGGGAAACGTGCTCGTTCCATCGATTCACGGGGCCGGTGCGGATGGGGCTGCGGCCGGGTTTTCGAGGATTCGAACCGGATTCAAGCCCGTGGCGAGCGAAATCATTTCTCCCTTCTCTCATTTCCCCGATACCGTTCTGATCGAGATCAACAGGTCATGCGTGTCGTCCTGCCGCTTCTGCCTGGCAAGCCGTCTCTACAAACCGTTTCGCATTGCAGACCGCGGCGCGATCCTCGACGTCTGCGAGCGATGGAAAGGCAAGGCGGGGAGCGTCGGATTGGTCGGAACCGCGGTTACCAGCTATCCGAAATTCGAAGAGCTGTGCGAGGCGATCAGGTCGAGGGGCTTTTCCGTCCAACTCAGTTCGCTCCGTCTGGAAGGAATGACCAGGAGCATGCTCGAGTTCATCGCAGGCCTCGGGATTCGCACGATCACGTTCGCGCCGGAGACGCTCAACGAGGCGCTTCGCAGGGGAATCGGCAAGCGGTTTGCCAACGAGGAAATAGAAGAGGTCCTCTCGGCCGTGCGGGAGCTTCCGTTCAAGAAAGTCAAATTATACTTCATGTACGGCATCCCGGGAGAGAGGGAGAACGATCTCGACGCTCTCGCGGCGTTCGTCGGGAACATGCGGAAGAGGCTGGGAAGCGTGCGTCTCGATTTCTCCGTGAATTGTCTTGTTCGCAATCATCTCTTCTGCGAGGCGCGAACTCAAGGAGACGCCGCACCTCGTTTCGAGCACCGGGGTGCTGTATCAGGGTGCTCTGTCTCTCGGAGGGTCGGAAGTCGGCGCCGCTCTCGCCGCATGCGATCGTTCGAAAGGGGCGGTTATCAGACGCTGGCGGTCAAGCGGCGTGGATCTCGGGAGCCTGTTGCATACGGAGAAGAGTCTCGATTACGAGTTCCCCTGGGATATGGTGCGCACGGGGATCGATAAGGCTGAATTATACGAGGAGTTTCTCGAACTCAAAAGAGATGTGGAGGCGCCCTGAAGGGGAACGGGTGCCGCCTCGCCGGCGACTCTCTTCGATGTCATTGCGGGATCTCGGGGATTCTTTCATTCGCCTCAGGAATAAAATAAGGAAGGCTCCCAGGAAACGTGCCCGTATTTCTTGGAACGAGAACACAGGAAGAGGAATTGAAGCTTGTCCCAGATTGACTGGTGAACAATTTCCCGAGAGCTCTTCCATACATAATCTAGCAACAAAGCAATCGCCTGTCAATACAACTGATTGAAATTGGCGGAATGGAAATTCTTGCTTCGTTCCGGGCGAATTCGCAATGCGTGCTGCGGGCTTCGCTACAAACGAAGTCTTAAAGTAACACATGAAGCGGCGGGGGAAAAATAAAGATTCTTCCTCGACCTTCGCGCCGGGAAGTAATGTTAACTTTGGAGTTTACGCAAGGAACGAGGGCGGAGGATTCGGGGAGGGCCGGCTGTTCGAAGGTCTCGGGGAGGCCTCGATGGGAACCGCACAGGCCGTTGCGGACACCCTCCCCGGCGCAAGCAAACGCCGGTGGAGGGGGATTCCGCTACACGACTTTTCGTACTTTTCCCGTCCTGATGCATGCGGCGCAGACATAGGCATTCTGAACCTTGCCGTCCAGCTCGACGGTGATTTTCTGAAGGTTCGGCAGCCATCTCCGCTTGCTGACATTATGCGCATGGCTGATCTTGCTTCCGACCGTCGGACCCTTGCCGCATACGCTGCACTTTCTACTCATTCTCTAGACCTCCCGTAGGATTTCGACTAAAATAGCAGACGACTGCATAAAAAGCAAGCGATAGTCATTCGAGGGGGTAAAAAAGGTGCTCGAACTCGGACAGGAATGCAGGTTCCTCAAAGGAGTCGGCCCGGTGCGGGCGGAAAGGCTCAAGAAACTGGGCATTCTGAC
>JACQXT010000080.1 GCA_016208665.1 Chitinivibrionia bacterium
TAGAAGCCCTTTTGATCGTTCACGGTGAAGGAGGGGGTGCGCTCGGTCTTGAAGGGCGACAAGCCCATATATTCGCGGCCCGCGCGCTTCAGCTTCACGCGCCGCTCTACGATACGGCTGACAGGCAGGCGGCTGCGGATTTCATCGAGCAGATCGGGCGGATATCGCATGAAGGCTTGCCTCCGGCGAGGGATGTTGCGAACAGGGCGGAAGGAAGAGTGAGCCTTGCCGGCCCTTATGACGTGATTCGCGGCGCGATTCGCAAATCGGCAAAGCGATGGCCTGTCGTTTTCCGCGTTTTCCCGCTATATAGAGCGGGCTCCTAAAAAAGATGGACAGCCCATGATCTTTCTCGCCATCGGACTTCTGGTCGTAAGCGTGGTGCTCTATGCCTTGACGGGCGAAGGCGACACGATAGCTGGCTTGCCTCGCGAGGACTTCCCCCGGCTTGCAGCGCCGCTCTCAATTTTGATCTTCCTGATGGCCGGGGTTACGCGCCTCTCAGTTGGAAGGGCCGCCGAAGCTCTGAAGGCGCTTGGAAGCTGGATGGCTATCGGTCTCGTTCTCGTTGCGCTTTACGCCTACCGCGCCGAAATCGGAGAGGTGAGTGACCGCGTCGTGCAGGAATTGCAACCAGGCACCGTTCAAACGGTGTCGCAGGGTGCGGGCGGACGCGGCGCGGTCGTTAAGATAAGGAGAACGAGCGGCGGCCATTTCATCGCCAGGACTAAGGTAAATGGGCGCAGTGTGCGAATGATCGTCGACACCGGAGCTTCAACCGTCGTGCTTCGCCCGGAGGACGCACGCCGTGCGAGAATAGAGCTTGGCGCGCTGAGCTACACCGTGCCGGTCGATACCGCCAATGGCCGGGCTTTTGCCGCTCGCATCAAGCTCGACAAAGTCACCGTGGGAGCGCTGACGATCGAGAATGTCGACGCTCTCGTAACGAGGCCTGGCGCGCTTCAGCAAAGCCTGCTCGGTATGAGTTTTTTAAGCCGTTTGCGGTCTTATGAATTCTCGGGAAATCAGCTCTTGATGCGGAGCTAGGCGCTGCGCGCGTCCGCATCGTTGCTCTTGGGACAACGGATCGCGGTACGCGTTATGGAAAGCCAGTCTCTTCAGCGGTGGGCTTTAAGCGAGATCCTGATTTGGATTGCTGCGGTTTCCGCTGGATATTTAACGTTTTCCTCGTTCGGGCAGTTCTACGACGGCGTTAGGCTGGCCGCCGCCCGCGCGGGGTATGCCCATTTTTTCGACATTAACATGAATGTGCCCGGTGTTCCGCGTTTCAGTACGCAGGTGCTTGCTTCAGCAGGCCCGCAGCTCCGGGGCACCATCGCCGCGAGGCCGAACGAGCCGGTCACCGCTCGCAAAGTCATCTTGAACGCAAACAATTATGGCCATTTCCACACCCTTGCCGAAATCAACGGCCGGCATGTGGATTTCATGACAGACACCGGCGCGACCTATGTGGCCCTCAGCTACGAAACCGCGCAGCAACTGGGGCTCGCTCCGCAAAAGCTTCGCTTCGATGGCCGCTCGACGACGGCAAACGGTGTTGCCCGCGTTGCCTCCACGATAATTAACGCTATCCGCATTGGCGACATTTCGGTCAGCAACGTTCAAGCCGTGATCGCCGAGCCGGGCCGGATGACGCAAAATCTGCTTGGCATGAGCTTTATCAAGCAGCTCTCCGGCTTCGAGGTGAACGGCGGCACCACGCTCATCATGACAGAGTAGCAAGACTTGCCCCTGGCTTCGCTCACTGTCCGATCGCGGCAGCGTTGAGCTAAAATTCTTGCCGTATGACGCCGGTCCTACCGAAGTTCATCTGCGATAGTACAATGGCAAATATCTTGGGGCAGTGCTAATAATCAGAAATTCGATCTCCAGTGAGCGTTTCGCTCATAGAGCTTACATGCCGCCCGGCACTACAGCGGCACGTGAGTGCACCATCTGCCAAGCAGAGTACGGTCTGGCGGTGAAAGGCCAGTGTGCGTTAAAGGAGGAAGTCATAATGTCAGAAGAAAAGCCCAGGAAATCGCGTAACCCGGCAACGGGCATAACACGCCGCACCGTAGTAAAGGGCGCTGGCGCGGCGGGACTAGCGGCAAGCGCTGGACCCTTTTTCTTCACCCGTCCAGCCCAGGCGGCAAAAACACTTAGAATATTGCAATGGAGCCACTTCATTCCCGGCTACGACAAGTGGTTCAACACCCAATATGTTAAGGAATGGGGGGCCAAGAACGGCACCGAGGTGATTGTCGATAACATCAATTTGGGTCTCATTCCGTCCCGCGCCGCCGCTGAGGTCTCCGCTCAGAAAGGCCATGACCTCGTCATGTTCCTTGCCCCGCCTTCGGTCTACGAGGATCAGGTGGTGGACATGAAGGATGTCTACGCCGAATGCGAAAAGAGATACGGCAAGCCAATCGATCTCGCGGTCAAGAGTACCTACAATCCTAAGACCAAGAAATACTTCGCTTTCTCCGATAGCTTCGTGCCCGATCCGGTCAACTACCGCACCGATCTTTGGGGCGACATCGGTATGACGCCAAACAGCTGGGACGATGTCCGCGCTGGCGGCAAGAAGATCAAGGACAAGACCGGCATTCCCATTGGCATCGGCCTTTCGGCGGAACTCGACACGGCCATGGCAATGCGCGCCCTCATGTATTCCTTCGGCGCTTCCGAGCAGGATGCCGAAGGCAATTTGGCGATCAACTCCAAGGAAACGCTCGAAGCGATCAAGTTCATGAAGGCGCTCTTCCAGGAGGCAGAGACGCCCGAGGTGCTGGCGTGGGATCCGTCCTCGAATAACCGTCAGATGCTCGCTGGCCGGTCGTCGCTCGTTCTCAACGCCATATCCGTTACCCGCACAGGGGAAAACGACAAGCTGCCGATCCATGAAAAGATCGCCGTCAGCAAAGCGCTGCAGGGGCCGGTGCGCAGAATCGGCCTCGAGCATGTTATGGACTGCTATGTGATCTGGAAGTTCTCGGAGAACATCGACGGCGCCAAGAAATTCCTTGTCGATTACATCGACAACTTCAAGCAGGGGTTCATGGCGAGCGAGTTCTATAACTTCCCCTGCTTCAGCCAGACCGTCCCTGACTTGAAGCAGCTCATTTCCAAGGATGCCAAAGCGGTTCCCGCTGACAAATATGCCGTCCTGGCCGATGTGCTCGATTGGGCAACGAATGTGGGTTATCCTGGCTATTCCAATGCCGCGATCGACGAAACCTTCAACACTTGGGTTATCAATACGATGTTCGCTGAGGCAGCGACCGGGTCCGAGACGCCCGAAAATGCGCTGAAACGGGCGGAAACGAAAATGAAGGCGATCTGGACGAAGTGGAAAGAGCGGAATATGATCTAGCAGCCTTCCCTCCTCCTTTTGGAGCCCGGCTTAAGCCGGGCTCTGTCCCGCCTTATGTTCGAGCCCGGCCGTGGAAGCATCGGCTGCGGCCGTGGAATGCAACGAAAACCTGAACGATATGGCTACTGTAGAAGTACGCTCCATCCGCAAAGAATTTGCCGAAACCTGCGCGGTGGACGGGATCGACCTTCTTGCCAAAGAAGGTGAATTTCTCGTCCTGCTCGGCCCCTCGGGCTGCGGCAAGACGACCCTGATGCGCATGATCGCGGGGCTTGAGCAGCCGACCGCCGGAGACATCGTGATTGGAGGCAAGGTGGTTACGCACCTCCCTCCAAGGGCGCGCAATATTGCCATGGTGTTCCAAAGCTATGCGCTTTATCCGCATATGACAGTGGAGGGGAATATCTCTTTTCCTTTGCGCGCCGCAGGAATGCCGAGAGATCAGATCGAACGCAAGGTCGCCTGGGCGGCGAAGATGTTCGGGATCGAACGCTTTCTCAATCGCAAGCCGCGCCAGCTCTCGGGCGGCGAGCGCCAGCGTGTCGCGCTTGCCCGGGCTGTCGTGCGGGAGCCAGTGGCTTTCCTTCTCGACGAGCCCCTGTCCAATTTGGACGCCAAATTGCGCAACTCGGCGCGGGACGAGCTTAAGCATCTTCAGCGCGAACTCGCCACGACGATGATTTACGTCTCTCATGACCAAGCGGAAGCGATGGGACTAGGGGACCGGATCGCGATCTTAAATCAGGGTAAGCTCTGCCAGGTTGGCACGCCGCAGGAGATTTACCGCAATCCGGTCGATATTTTCACCGCGACCTTTATCGGGTCGCCGCCGATGAACCTCTTAGAGGATAAAGACAGCTATACCGGCTTCAGGCCGGAAGATTTCCTTCCGAAGGAAATCGGGGCGGACGGAAACACCGTCTCGTTCCCGTTCCGCGTCACCCGCGTCGAATATTTGGGGGCAGACCGTCTCGTTTATGGCGCGATTGAGGGGCGTACCGCCGCGACTCACGTCATCTCAAAGATGCCGACAATGCTCCGGACCGAAGTCAAAGCGGGCCAGCTCTACGATTTCAGTGTGCGCCAGGAGGATATAGCGCGCTTCGATCGCAGCACCGGCGCGAGGCTGTACGGAGCCAGACAATGACATCCGAGGCGGCAGCTTTAGCCGGAAAGGAGCATTCTGGCCCTGGATTTTGGTCCTCTTTCGCCGACAACGAACGCTGGCTGTGGCCGGCCATGCTGGCTCCGGCCGTCCTTTATATTGTTCTTCTTGTGGGATTCCCGTTTTTCCTGTCGATCTATTACAGCTTCACCGATGTTACGGTTGGCGGCCGCGATCTGCACTTCGTTGGCCTCCAGAATTTCAACCGGATTCTGGAAAGCAGCACATTCTGGCTCGCATTGAAGAACACCATCATTCTGACTGTGATTTCACAGGTCTGCATCCTGGTGATGGCCAGCATTCTTGCCCAGGCTCTCTCTGTGAACTTCCGCGGCAAATGGCTCGTCCGCCTTCTCATCCTCCTGCCTTGGGTCGCCCCGATTGCATTGGGCAGCATAGGCTGGCTCTGGATTTTTGACTCAATTTATAGCGTCATCAATTGGACGGGGCGCGCGATCGGCATCCTTGGCCCCAACGATTGGCCCATATGGCTCGGCCAGCCCAATTTGGCCATGGCCTCGATCATTATCGTGCAAATCTGGCGCATTCTGCCGCTTGCGACCGTCATTATTCTTGCGGGGCTGACTTCCATTCCGCAGGATCTCCACGATGCCGCCGCAGTGGACGGGGCCGGGCCTTTCCGGCGATATTTTCAGATCACGGCTCCCTTGATCCGGCCGATCACACTCGTGGCTGTCCTGTTCGGCATCATCTTCACATTCACGGACCTGATCGTTGTGTTTGTGCTGACTCGCGGCGGACCTTACGATCAGACCCAGGTGCTCGCGACCTGGGCTTACTTCACAGGTATTCAAGGCGGCGATCTCGCCGGTGGAGCCGCAATTTCCTTATTCCTCTTCCCCGTGCTGGTTGCGGTTGCGATCATATTCCTCCGCTTCGCACGCCGTACGGAGGTCTTGTAATGACACCCTTTTCCGCCCGCGCCGGAAAGGCTGCACAAGCAACGGGTCACGCGGCGATCCTCGTATTCTTCGTGACCTTCCTCGCATTCCCCTTCGCGTGGATGGTGATCACGACATTCAAGACAACTCAGGATCTGCATAACGTCGCGAACAATCCATATCTCTTCAATGACCCGCCGACGCTTGACCATCTGCGCACTTTGTTCGCGGACACGGCATTCGTGCAGTGGCTCGCAAACACCGCAATGGTAGGGGCAGCGGTGGTGATCATTACCCTCGCGCTCGCAATTCCCGCGGGCTATGCGCTGTCGAGAATGACCGGCGCTCTGGGGCAATCGCTCGGAGTGGGCATCTTTCTGACCTATCTCGTGCCGCCGACGATCCTCTTCATTCCCTTTGCCCGCATCATTGCGGCGCTCGGCCTGCAAGATTCCCTATGGTCACTGGTTCTCGTCTATCCAAGCTTCACGGTACCGTTCTCGATCTGGCTTCTGATGGGCTTCTTCAAGGCGATCCCGCGCGACATCGAAGATGCGGCGATGATCGACGGTCTCAGCCGCTTTGGCGCTTTCCTGAGAGTCGTCATGCCCATCTCGCTGGCGGGCATCCTCACCTCGATCATTTTTACTTTTACCCTCGTTACCCAGGAATTCGTCTATGGCGTAATCTTCATAACCGCCTCGTCGAACTATACGGTCAGCGTAGGCGTGCCGACATTTCTTGTGCGCGGCGACGTCTATTTCTCGGGGTCTATGATGGGCGCCTGCCTTATCGCCAGCGTTCCAATCGCCATCATCTACAATTTCTTTGTCGACCGCTTCGTAGCCGGTTTTACTGGCGGCGCCGTCAAGTGATGTGGATTGGAACGGGAGATGCCAAGCCTGGACGGCATATTAGAAACATCGATCTATGTCGATGACATGGAGCGCGCCAAGCGCTTCTATGAAAAGGTGATGGGCCTCAAGCCGATGTTCGCCGACAGCCGCTTGACCGCATA
>JACQXT010000066.1 GCA_016208665.1 Chitinivibrionia bacterium
GAGTTCGAGGAAGTGCGCGCATACCAGCCGGGAGACGATGTGCGATCGATCGACTGGAATGTGACGGCTCGCACGGGATCGCCGCACGTGAAGCGGTACGTCGAGGAGCGGGAACTGCTCGTCCTGTTTCTCCTCGACGTGAGCGCGTCGGGGAGGTTCGGGAGCGCCGGAGCGACGAAGATGGAGACCGCCGCGGAGATTTGCGCGCTCCTGGCGTTCAGCGCGATCGAGAACAACGACAAGGTCGGCGCGATCATTTTTTCCGGCGACGTGGAGGAGTATCTCCCGCCCGACAAGGGGCGCAAGCACGTGCTCCACGTCGTTCGCAAGCTCCTGTTCTACGAGCCGAAGGGGACGAAAACGGATATCGGCGCGGCGCTCCGGTACCTCATGCGCGTGGTCAAGCGCCGGGCGATCGTATTTGTGCTGAGCGATTTTCTCGCTCCCGACTTCTCGCGGGAGATCGCCATGGCCGCGAAGAAGTTCGACTTGATAGCGCTCAAGCTCGGCGACGAGCGCGAGGAGCGGCTGCCGCAGGGGCGCCTGCTCAGGGTGTGGGACCAGGAAGAGGGCGCGGAGCGGGTCATCGACCTCTCCCGGCGGCGGGCGCGCGAGGCGTTCTCGCGAATGGCGTCGGAGCGGGAAGAGCGTTTGTCGGCGCTCTTCCGGCGCAGCGGCGTCGATGTGGTCCGGATCAAGACGGGCGAAGATTACATCAAGCCGCTGAGCGTCTTTTTCCGCGCGCGCGCGAGGAGGCGGTAGCGGTGCGTCTCAATCCCGCGCAGGTCGAGAGGCGCAGGTGGCGCAACGGAGGTCTCCGGCTCCGAGTCCTCGCGGCCTGCTCCATAGACATTTTCAAGCGCCGAGTATGTCAGGTCGGCGCGCTGCGGAGTCGCCGTCGATCCTCCGTCGCGCCACCTGCGCAAATATTGCAATGACGATGAGAACCGGGATAATTGCGAAGTTGCTCTTCGCGGCAATAGTGTGCGGCGCGCTCGCGATCTCTTTCGCCGCCCGCGCGCGCGAGCTTCCCGCCGGCCGGCTCGTGCGGGTGGAAACGTTTGCGGCGAAGGACTCCGTACTGGCGGGAGAACGGCTGCCGGTGCGCTTTACCGTCCAGTACCCCGAGTCCCTCGTGTTCCTGCCGCCGGCGGCCCTCCCCGCAGGGGCATACGCGCCGGTTTCCGCGGGCTGGACGGGCGGCGGCCCTTCGAAAGGAACGAAGCGCGCCGACGGCACGATGATTATTTATACGCTCGACCTCCAGGCGGCGCACGTGCCTCCCATGAAATTGCTCTTCGCGACTCCCTCCGGAGACACGATGAGCGCCTGGACCGGCGACGTCCGCGTGCCGGTGCGGTTCGCCACTGCGGACACGAGCCGCGTCGCTCCGCTGAAGAGCCAATGGGAAGCGCCGCGGAGCCGGCTGTGGCTCGTGCTGATTGCCGCCGCGGCGGCTCTCATAGCCGCGGGACTGATCTGGTGGCTCAGGCGGCGCAAGGCGCGGGCGGCCGTCGAGCCGGCTCGGCCCGAACTTCCTCCGGATGTCGTTGCGCTTCGCGAACTCGCCCGGATCGAGAGCATGAAGATCCTGGACGGCGGCAAGTACAAGGAATACTACACGCTCGTCATCGATGCGGTCAGACGGTATGTGGAGGGCAGGTTCGGAATCGATGCGATGGACAAGACCAGCGACGAGCTGATGGGGGCTCTCGAGAGAATCCCGGTTTCGATCGAGGGGTTCGACGGGATGCTCAGGGAAGCCGACCTGGTGAAATTCGCAAAGTATGTTCCCGGGATCGTACCCGGCAAGAGATTGATGGAATCGGCGCGGCGCATCGTCGTGGAGACGACGCCGCGGGAGGCCGAAACGATCCCCGCCGGCCGGACCGCAGTCGAGGGATCCTGACATGGTTCACTTCGCGTATCCCCATGCGTTGCTCTTGCTCCTCCTTGTGCCGCTGGCGCACATTGCGGCCCGGCTTCGGAGGAGGCGGAGGCGAAGCGTCGCCTTCCCCTCGCTTTCCCTGTTCGATGGTTCGGGGTTGGAGGCGCACTGGTGGAAGCGGAACCTTCTCGGAATACTGCGATTGGGCGCCCTCGCTCTCGTCATTGTTGCCATCGCCCGGCCTCAGACGGGCCGTTCCGAGTACAAGACGGAGACGGAGGGGATCGACATCATGCTCGTGCTCGATATCAGCGGAAGCATGAAAGCCCAGGACTTCAAACCCCACAACCGCCTGCACGTCGCCAAACAGGTGGTTCTGGAGTTCATCGGCAAGCGCACCCATGACCGCATCGGACTCGTCGTTTTCGCGGGAGAGGCGATGACGCAGTGCCCGCTCACGCTGGATCATGATATTCTGCGCACTCTGGTGGAGGACGTGCACTTCGGCATGCTGGAAGACCGCACCGCAATCGGCGTCGCTCTCGCCACGGCCTGCAACCGCTTGAAGGACAGCACGGCGAAAAGCCGGATCTCCCATGCCGATCGACGATCCCGTATTCGGCAGCAGGGTGGTTCCGATGGAAGTCGACATCGACGAGGAAACGCTCCGGACGATCGCCGAGACGACCGACGGCAGGTATTTTCTGGCCACGAACAGCGAGCAGCTCAGGGAGATCTATGGCCGCATCGACGCTCTCGAACGAACGCGCATCGAATCGACGGCGTACGTGAACTACACGGACCGGTTCTCGTTGTTCGCCCTGCCGGCGCTCATGCTCCTCGCCCTCGAGATATTCCTGGGAGCGGGCGTGCTCAGGGAGGCGCCGTGATGGAGTTCGCCCGTCCGCATATGCTCTATGCGCTCGCCCTCGTGCCGCTCTGCGCGTTCCTCTTGCTCTACGGCGCACGAAAGCGCAGGAAGAATCTGGCGGACGTCACCGGCGGGCGCTTGCTCGAGATGCTGGCGCCGGGCGCCAGTTGGCGCCGGGAACTGCTCAAAGGCATGCTGGGTATCGCATCGCTCGCGTGCATAATCGCCGCGCTGGCCGTGCCGCGCTTCGGAAGCCAGCTCGTGAAGGTGGAACGCGAGGGCGCCGATCTCGTGATCGCATTGGATACGTCCCTCAGCATGCTCGCCGAGGATATGAAACCGAACCGCCTCGAGCGCGCCAAGATGGAAATCATAGACCTGATACGGGGGTTGCGGGGCGATCGCGTGGGCATCGTCGTGTTCGCCGGATCGGCGGCGCCCCTGTGCCCGTTGACCGTCGACTACGATGCCGCATTGATGTTCGCCAACACCATCGACGTGGACATGGTGTCCGAGCCGGGAACGGCCATCGGCGCGGCGATAGAGCGGAGCGCCTCGATGTTCGAGTCGTCCACGCGGAAAGACAGGGCGATCATCCTGGTGACCGACGGCGAAGATCATGAGGGCAATCCGGAGCGGCAGGCCGAGATCGCCGGCGAGAAAGGAATACGCATCTTCGCGATCGGCATCGGCAATCCTTCCGGAGAGCTCATTCCGATGCGGGGAACGGGCGGTTCCATGGAGGGGTATAAGAAGGACAACCGGGGAGAGACGGTCATGACACGCATGGATCCCGCGACGCTCAAGGCTATCGCCAAGGCAAGCAACGGCGCGTACCTTCCCGCCACGCGCGAGGGGCTCGAACTCACGGTTCTGTACAACGAAATCGAGGGGATGGAGAAGAAGGCGATCAAAGGCGAATTCATGGAACGGAAGAAGGACCGGTTCATGTTCTTTCTGGCGGCCGCGCTCCTCTTCGGACTGCTCGATCTTGCGATCTCGGCGCGGGGCTCCACCAGGCGCCTCGCAAGCAAGCGGATGCTGCACACCGGAGCGGCCTTCGCATTGCTCGCATCGATCGCGTTTCTCCCGCAGGAGGTTTCGGCGAAGGGAATCAACCGGTCGAAGACGCGGGCGGGAAACGAGTACTTCAAGGCCGGCGCCTTCGACAAGGCTCTGGTGCTCTACCGGGAAGCCCTCGGCGATTCGACGGAACAGCCCCGCGGCGGCGAAGGAGTGTTGTATAATGAAGGCAATACGCTCCACATGCTGGGCAAGTACCGCGAGGCCATGGATCGTTTCCAGCGGAGCGCCGGCGCGGAAGACAGCCTGCTTGCCGGATCGGTGCTCTATAACAGGGGCAATACACTGATGAAAACGGGAGACCTCCAGGGCGCCGTCGCATCCTATGTGCAGGCTCTCAGGGATCTTCCCGACGATCCCGACGTATTGCATAATCTCGAGATGGCCCTCCGCGCAATCCAACAGCAGCAGGAGCAACAGAAGCAGCAGGGCGATTCAGAGAATCAACAGGACGAAAAAGACCGGAAGCAGGAAGAGAAACAGCAGTCGGAGGGCGAACAGCAGGAAAACCAGGATCAAAAGCAGCAGAGCGACGGGCAGCAAAGCAAGGAGCAAGATCGGCAGGAACGGGACGCCGATTCCACGCCTGCGGAAAGAGACGCCGCCGGCGCGGACAGCAGCGCCGGCGACCGGCGGATCGACCCCGGACAGATGAAGCAGCTCTCGAAGGAAGATGCGCTCAGAATCCTGCAAGCCCTCAAGGAACAGGAAGATAATGTTCAGAAGGAGCGTAAGCGGGCTGCGTTCGTGAAAATCAGACGATCGGGCAAGGATTGGTGACAGGAGGACTATGAAGCTGTTTCTCGCGCTCATCGCCGTTTTCTTCCTCGCGTTGCCCGCGGCGTCGCTCGCGGCGGACGTGAGAGTCTCGGCCTCCCTCGAGCCCGAAGTGGTGGCGGTGGGGGATCAGGCGATGCTGGTCGTCACGGTCGAGGGCAAGTTCCGGAAGACGGCGAAACCCGAGCTTCCCGCGCTGGCGGATCTCGCCGTGTACGAATCCGGAACGTCGCAGAGCATGAATTTCATCAACGGGGTCGTTTCCTCGTCGCTGAGCTTCACCTATGTGATCGTTCCATCCAGGGAGGGGACGTACACAATCGCGCCTATTCGGTTCCGTCTGGACGACAAGGTATACGAAGCCAATGCGGTAACGCTCCAGGCGGTCAAGGAGCCGGCCGCGGCGAGTCCTCCCCCCGCGGGAGAAAGATCCGGAAACGCGCGGGATCCGTCCGGCAAGGCGAAACCCTTCCTCATCGGAGCAGACGTCGATAGGGACACGGTGTTCGTCAGCCAGCAGGTGACGTGGACCCTTTCCTTTTCAATCGACGTCCGCGCGAATCTCTTTCAGAGCCCTACGTTCACGCCTCCGGAAGCCGAAGGTTTCTGGATGGAGGAACTGCCGCCGTTGAGAAAATACGATGAGGAGATCGAAGGGAGGCGCTATCTCGTAAACGAGCTCAAGAGGGCGTATTTCCCGACGGCTCCCGGCGAGTACGCGATCGGACCGTCCCGGATCACGGTCACCGTGGACGACGCGGGCTTCCCCTCGCGGGACGATTTTTTCGGCAGATCGTTCAGATCGTTCGGCTTCGGGAAGCCGGTCGATCTCTACACGGAAGAGAGGAAAATAACCGTGCTGCCGCTTCCCGCCGCGGGCAAACCGGCCGGCTTTTCGGGGATCGTCGGCAGGAACGTGAAGCTCTACGTCGTTTCGGGGAGCAAGAAATACGAATATGTTCTGGTGCCCAAGGAAGAGGGGCGGCAGTCATTGCGCGAGATCCGGCTTTCATACTTCGATCCGATCGAAAAGAAATACAAGCAATGCGCAACATCCCCGATTGAGATCGCTGTGAATCCGGGGTCGGGAGAACCGGGGCGGGAAATAATCTTCGCGGGCGGGGGCAGCGACATCGAGGTTCTCGCGAACGACATCAACCATATTCATCCCGTTCCGGCCGCGATCGCCGTCGGCGGAGGCGGTCTGTACCGGAACGGCGTATACCTTGCGCTTCATGCCATACCCGCGCTTGCGGTCGTGCTCTGCCTCGGGATGGAGCGAAGGCGGAGGCGCTGGAAGAACGATCTGCCGCTGATGCGCGCAAGCAGGGCGCTCCGCGAAGCGGAAAAACTGCTCGGAACCGCAGGAAAACAACTGGCACAGGGGCGCCCTACCGATGCATGTGCGGCCGTCGCTTCGGCCCTGAGCGGCTATCTTGCGGACAAGATGGACGTCTCGGCGGCGGGACTCACCTCGCCCGGCATAGAAGAGTACCTCGCGAACAGGAAGGTGCCGGAAGAGCTCCGGAGAGAAACGCGCTCAATCATGGATGCCTGCGACGCGGCCCGGTATGCCCAGGCGTCCGTCGGCCAAGCGGGCGCCGGCGACACGCTCGCACGGTCGCAGCGATTGCTGAGAACGCTTGAGAAGGAATATCTGCGATGAGAAGGCTTTCATGGATAGCGGCCGCTTTCGCGGCGATTGTCTGCGCCGGCCTTCTAGTGCCGTCCGAGCTGCGCGGCGGCGCGGATGCGTCGCCTCGCGGCTCCTCCAGCGGCCTGGCGGCGCTGTTCCAGTCGGCCAACGGCAGCTACGAGCGGGGCGAGTACGAAGATGCCATCAAGGCATACCGCGCGCTCCTGGACGCCGGAGTGAGCAACGCGGATCTCTTTTACAATATCGCCAACGCGTATTTCAAGAGCGGAGACCTGGGCCGTGCGGTGCTGTGGTACGAGCGCTCCCTCCGGCGATCTCCCCGCGACGATGATGCGAGAGCGAATCTCAAGCTGGTCCGGTCGATGCTCAAAGACAATCAGTTTCTGGAAAAGAAAACGTGGTACGCACGGCCTGCAGACTGGCTTGAGCGGAGTCTGAGCCTGAACGAGTCGCTCGTGCTGACGTCGATGCTCTACGTACTGCTGTGCCTCGCCGTAATCGGCTTCATATTCATGGATTCGCGCCCCGTCCGGGCGGCGCACGAGCGGTTCTCCAGGGTATCGCCGGGGCGGTTGCTCGGGCTCATGCCTCGCCAGGATTTCGCACTGGCAGTCGTGTTGCTCTGCGCACTGGTGACCGCCTCGAGCGGGCTCTCATTCGACAAAGTCATGCATGATCGCAAGCGCAGCGACGCGGTCGTCGTCGTTTCCGAAGCGCCCGTATACAGCGCCCCCGCGGAAGATTCGGTGCTGCAATTCAGGATTCATGCGGGAACCAAGGTCGGCCTGAAGGAACAGAGGCACGGCTGGATCAGGGTTTCGCTTCCCGGCGGCTTGTCGGGTTGGGTTGCCAATACGTCGGCCGAGGCGATATAAACGCGATCGCTCCTCCCGCGATTACATCGAGAAGACGAGGGATGTCTTCCCGATCGTGATCGTGTCCCCGTTCTGCAAGACCGAGCGCGAAACGTTCTTTCCGTTGACCAGGGTGTTCCTCGAGCCGTCGAGCGATTCGATGCAATACTGCCGGTTCTTGTAGATGACCCGCGCATGGTACCGGGCGGCTTCCTCGTCTTTGACTTCGATGTTGTTGTCGTGTTCCCGGCCGATCGAGAGCGTAATGGGAAGGAGCGGGATGCGCTTCTCGTTCCCGCCCGGCGATTTCAGGATAAGATACGGCGTCTTGCCTGCAGCCGGCGTTCCCGGCGTCTTGATCGTCGCATCCGGCATGGTCTTCTCGCGGGCAACGCCGGATTCTTCGCCCCTGGAATCGGACAGACTCTCAAAGAGCGCATCGCTGTTCTCCGAGCGATCCGGCTCGATGTCTGCGTCTTCGGGGAGATCGCTCGCGGCGCGCTTCATTTCCTCGGGCCGGGATGCGTCTTCGAGCCAATCCTGCGGATTCTCGTACTCATGTATCGGGGCGGCGCTTTCTTTTTGTTCGGCGATCGTGCCCGTGCCGCGGGGCATGGAAGGCTCGTCCTGAGGGCCGGGCGTGTTCGGGCGATCCGCGCGTTCCACGGACGGTTCGGCGCCGGACAGCATGGCATCGTATAAGCCGTCGTATTTCTTGAACGCGTCCAACAGGTCTTTCTTCCGCTTGTTTTTCTCCTCGATCGAGGTTCGCAGCGCATGTTCCTTGCGGGCGAAAGCCTGCTCGTCATACTCTCCGACTTTGAAGCGAAACTCCAATTCGGATTTTTCCTCTTTCGCCGCATTGATCATCGAATTCAGTTCTTTCATTTCCGACGACGCCGCTTCTCGTGCCTCGCCGAGTTCCCGCTCGATGGGCGCGAGCAGCGCAATCGCTTCGTCGAGCTGTTTGCGGTATTCCGCTTTGACTTTGGAGTAGATCCGCTCCGGCACGGTTCCCTTTTCTTCCTCGACCTTTCGCAGCATTGCCTGGAGTTTCCTCTTGCGCCCTATGGTTTCTTCGATTCCGTCGAGTGCGGCATCCAGATCCGACCATGTCCGTTCTTGAAGCGCCTTGTCCATTACATTCCTCCCTGTTCACCCGCACATCCGTACGGGTGTATCGCTATGGGCGGCCCGTTTCCCGGCCTGATCATGGGTAAAAGCCGCAATACGCTTTCGGCGCCTTCATTGCGCCGCGGCTCGGAGCGGGCGGCAAAGGATATTTCACTTGTGTCGTTCCAAAGTCTTGCGTAAATTGTGCCAGATTTTCATTCATAAGAAATGTTTTGTGTTTTTCCGGTGCTATAAGCTATGTTGAGTGCCGACTTGGCGCACTTGAGGTTTGACAGAGAATACTTTCCTGGTAAAATATACAATTCATGCTGTGCCGCACGGGCTCGACAACGGGTGAAACAAAGGATTGCATAATGAAATTCAAGGCGGCGTCTTTGAGCCACATTGGTCTGTTTCGTGAAACGAACGAGGATTCATATTGCCATTTTGAGCCGGACGATGAAACGCTGCGGCGCGAACGGGGAGCGATGTTCATCGTCGCCGACGGGATGGGGGGACATCAGGGCGGAGAAGTGGCAAGCAGATTGGCCGTGGAGATCATACAGGAATACTACTACGCCTCACCGTCGACGGACCCCTTGCAGGTTCTGAAAGATGCATTTCAATCGGCTAATAAGACGATTTTCGACGCATCCCTCGAGGATGCGGGGCTCTTCGGCATGGGGACGACGTGCACGGCTATGGTACTTGTCGGCGGAAGCGCCTATTTCATGCACATTGGAGACTCGAGGGCGTATGTGTGCCGCAACGGCGGCATCGAGCAGCTGACGAGGGACCACACGCTGGTGGAAGATATGGTGCGATCGGGCCTCCTGTCGAGCGAAGATGCTCGGTTTCATCCCAAGAAAAACGTCATCACGAAATCACTCGGCACCCACGAGGAGGCGGAAACCGATGCGCCGGCGTCGCCGTTCTCCGTCAAGCCCGGCGATGTATTCCTGCTGTGCTCGGACGGCTTGACGTCGTTCGTACGCGACCAGGAGATCAAGCTGTTTCTGGAATCGAATGAGCCCGAAGAAGCCGCGAAGCATCTGGTCGACCGCGCCAACCAGCTCGGGGGACGCGATAACATCACGGTGCAGGTCGTCAAGGTGATTGAGCCGTAAGACCCCGCCGCAGGGCGCCCGCGCCGCCTGCGCAGCTTCGACCGGCCTCGACCCGCCATGCGCGCCGCCGCTTGATCCGCGCCCGCTCCTACAGCCTGAAATTCAAGCCGAAATAGACCTTGTTGCCGCTGCCGAGGTGGGCCGCCGAGAAGACATCCAGGGCTCCCGAGATCTCGAGGCTCAATCCCGCCCTCAGTTCCACGTCCGTATCCGTATCGGAGATATCGCCCAGCGGTCCTGCATCGACCGAGACGTGGGCAATGAGAAGATACACTCCTCCGTAGGGCGTCAGCGTATAACCGCTCGAGAGTTCGAGCGGCCGGCTGATAATTGCGCCGAAGGGAGCAAGAATCGTCGTTATGTCATGGCCGGAAGTAAATCCCAGGCCGGCGTTCGCGGCCAGATCGAAGGGCATATCGTAATCGGGAGGAACGATCGAGTATTTGAGATCGACGCCGGCTCCTGCGAACCAGTTATCGTCGATGAGATCGAAAACAAGCTCGAGCCCCATGTCCATGTTTTGCATGACATTGAATCGGCCGAAGCCGCTTGCCCGGAAGAGGTCGTCCCCAATGGCGATGTACGGGCCGATGACGGGTTGTTCATCGGTCACGACCGGCGCGCCCGGATGCGCGTAAAAGACCTGAGCGCCGGCGTGCGCGGCGGGCAGCGCCAGGATGAGCAGTCCGAGAAGAGCCGGACGGACAATCCCGATACATCCCGATAACCCAGCCGGCCGATGAATACCTAGTGCACGTTTCATTTCCAGCTCCTTTCAGTGTATTGCGCCTGGTATTGCGCTTGCGGCTGCAGGCGCAGTCCGGCAATATATATCAGCATGATACAACTGACTCAAGGGGAAATTCCGCGTATTCGCCCCGCTCGGCCATCCCATTCTTGACATTTCGCATCCGGATGCGGCCAAGGGAATCGTGTTCAAGAAGTTTCCCGCGGAGGAGCAGGGGGTCAAGGGTCGGGTGCTGTTGTATGGAGAGCAGAAAAAGAACGGGGACGGCGGCATCATCTATTTCAAGAAGTTGGGTGACGCCGTATACCCTGCGTGGCACTGGCACCTCAAGGGGTTCGTCCCGGAGAGCATCTATGCGGAGGAGATCAACGAGGACGGATTGTGGGATATTCGGGTGACGGCCGGGAAGCAGCACACGCTCACCTTCACGCAGGGAACGGATTTCACCTTCGATGCCAAACCGCGCGGAGATCTTCTGGCCTTGAACGGAACGGTCGATCCTCCGGCGGTTCCCGATCACGATCTCTGGCGGTGCTTCGACGGCGACAGCACGACCACGTGGGAAACCATCCTCGGCGAACAGAACAAGGTGGTGCTGGATCTCGTCGCGCCGTTCGGAGTGGCCGAGGACGTGCTTATCGTCGAGACGGCGGAAGATAACCAGCCGAAAGAAGTCGAGGCGTACGCGGGCGACCGGAAAATCGATACGTTCAAGTTGAAGGATAAGGCCGGCAAACAGATTCTTCGGCTCTCCCCATCGATAAAGGGAGCGAAGAACGTGCGGCTTGTCTTCAAGTCGAGCCACGGCAAGAGCGATCGGGTGGCGATCGCCGAACTGGGCCTCAAATAGAATACTGAGCCTCGGATTCCTGTTGTTCCGGCGAGATCTCTTGCAGCACTTCGAGAAACGCGCTCACGATGCGCGGATCGAGCTTGATGCCGGATACGCGTTTCAATTCCTTGACGGCCTCTTCCTTTGACCGGCCCTTCCGGTACGGACGGTCGGATGTAATTGCATCGAACGTGTCCGCGACGGCGACGATTCTGGACATGAGCGGTATGTCGTCGCCCGCGATCCCGTCCGGATATCCCGACCCGTCGAGAGCCTCATGGTGGTGCAGTATGAGGGGCACGATCGGGTGCATCTCCCCAAGCGATTGAATCATCGAAACGCCGAGCTGCGGGTGTTTTCGGACGAGCTCCATTTCTTCCTCCGTCAATTTCCCCGGACGAAGGAGAAGCTTGTCGGGCAGGGCGATCTTGCCGATGTCGTGCAGGACCGCGCCCAGGTACAGTTGGTGTTTTTCCTGCGAGCTCAGTTTGAGCTTCTCGGCGATCAGCAGAGAGAACCGGCTTACGCGCGTCGAGTGGCCGCTCGTATACTTGTCCTTGGCCTGCATTGTTCTGATCAGCGTCTCAATCGTGTTGTAATAGAGACTTCTCAGGTTCTGGAAGAGCTTCGCATTCTCCACCGTGATCGCGACTTTGGATGCCATAGCCGTGAACAACGTCAGTTCGTCCGTTGAATAGGGCCGCAGAGAATCATTCGTGTCGAGGTAGATGAACCCGAGCGCCTTATCCCGGCTGATCATGGGCGCGCACATCGAGCCGGTGATCCGCTCTCCCGCGCCGGCGTCTCCGTCCCGGGCATACTCGGTTATCAGGGCCGTGTTCGCGAGCATGGATTCATGCCGCTGCAGAGTACGGCCGAGCACCGTTTCGCTGATGACGATTTCAGTGTCCTTCCTGCATTCGCCGGAGGCCTTGCGGATCTGCAGGAGAGGCGCGCCGGTGTCGGAGCCGGTGAGGAATACATAGCCCCGCAACGACGGGATGACCTCCATGAGCAAGGAGAGAAAACCTTCCAGCAGCTTGTTGAGATCCTCGAATTCCTGCAGGACCTCGTCCACACGGTAGAGATGCTGCAGCGCGGAGAGCGAATTCGAGAAATCGAAACGGGACGTTGCGTGAATGTGTTCGACGGCCTCGATCTCCTGCGTGGATTGCGTCACCCGCAGCGTCTTTTCGAGGTATGCCGGTTTGTCGATCGACACCGACAGGTGCAAGGGAGCGTCGTGCTCGTAAATCGAGGACGGCGCCGCTTCCACGCTCAGAGCGATGTTTGCGACGGCGAGCTCGTCGCCCGGACCGAGTTTCTCCTTTTCGATTCTTCGTCCGTTGAGAAACGTTCCGTTCGTGCTCTTGAGATCCTTGAGGTAATACTGGCCGCTCTCGCTGACGATTTCCGCATGGAATCGCGAAATGGCGGCGCTTTCGATACAGAGCTTATTGTCGGCGTCCCTGCCTATAGTGAGCGGGAGCTGCTCCATTTCGAGCGCTATGATTTCCCCTTTTCGAGGGCCTGATGTAATCTGCAGGTGTAGCATGCGTAAAAAATGGAACTATAGTTATATAGGTTATAGAAATTGAACCAGTTAGCCATATGCAAGAATCGAGCACGTATGCGCGAAAACTAAAAAACTGACTAAAAGCAAGGAAATAATAAAGACAAAAGCTTGTTTTGCAGTCTGTTATGCCATATAGTAATTATTATTATATAGATGCCACATCGGCTGTTTCAGGACATTTGAGTAAAGGCAGCTGAGAGAGAGGTCTCTAAGATCTATAGTGGCAAGGGGTTTACCAATTCTTGGCAGGCGCCGAATTCTTGCTTGACAGTACAATATCTGGTGTGGAATATTCACTCTCACCCCAAAATGTAGTATCTTGAGTATGAAAGGCGGCTCGGCTTGATTAAGGGTGCAAAAAGAAGCGTCAGGGTCGTATTTCGAAACGGAATTTAATCGAAGGACCGGCTAAAGGAGAGGGGATGGATACCTATACAAGCGCCGCGCACGCGGTCCTCAGCGAGAATGCCCGAAAGGTCCTGGAGAAACGCTACCTCAGGAAGGATATCAACGGGCGCGTCATCGAGACGCCGGATGAGATGTTCAGGCGCGTCGCAAGAAACATCTCCGGCGCCGAGCTTCTCTACAATAACGACGAGAACGCCAGGAAGCGGTGGGAGGACGAGTTTTATGCCGTCATGACCAGCCTCGAATTCCTCCCCAACTCGCCGACGCTGATGAACGCCGGCGGGGATTTGCAGCAGCTGTCCGCGTGTTTCGTCCTGCCGGTCGATGATTCCATGGATTCGATTTTCGAAGCGATCAAGCATACCGCCCTCATACACAAGAGCGGCGGCGGAACGGGATTTTCGTTCTCCCGCATCCGGCCGAAAAACGATGTCGTCAAGAGCACCAAGGGCATCTCCAGCGGCCCCATCTCGTTCATGACGGTATTCGACGCCGCTACGGAAACGGTGAAACAAGGGGGCACGCGGCGGGGGGCCAACATGGCCATCCTGCGCGTCGATCATCCCGATATTCTCGATTTCATCGCCGCCAAGAAGAACAACGATCGCCTCAATAATTTCAACCTCTCCGTGGCGGTGACGGCGGATTTCATGGAAGCGGTGCTCGAGGACGGCGACTACGAACTCATCAATCCGCACACGCGGAGCGTGGTCGACAAGCTCTCCGCGAAAAAGGTGTTCGAGATGATCGTGGAAGGCGCATGGAGAAACGGCGAACCGGGCGTCGTATTCATCGACCGGATCAACCGCGATAATCCGACGCCGCTCGTCGGCGACATAGAGAGCACCAATCCCTGCGGCGAGCAGCCGCTCCTGCCGTACGAATCGTGCAACCTCGGATCCCTCAACCTCGCCAAAGTGGTGAAGGTCGAAAACGGCAAGAGCAAGATCGATTTCGAGGCGCTTTCGCGCATCGTGGCGCTGTCTGTCCGCTTCCTCGACGACGTGATCGACATGAACCGCTACCCGCTTCCCAGAATCGAGGAAATGACGAAGGCGAACCGCAAGATCGGTCTGGGAGTCATGGGATTCGCCGATCTGCTGGTGAAGCTCGAGATTCCATACGACAGCGACGAAGCCGTGCAGGTGTCCGAAGAAGTGATGGGATTCATCAACAAGGAGAGCAAACGGGTGTCCCGGGAACTGGCGCGGGAGCGGGGAGCCTTCCCGAATTTCAACGGCAGCACCTACGATATGGCGGGCGAGGCGCCGATCAGAAACGCCACGACGACGACCATAGCGCCCACCGGAACGATCAGCATCATCGCGGGAGCTTCGAGCGGCATCGAACCCTACTTCGCCATCGCCTATATCAGAAACGTCATGGACAACAACGAGCTGCCCGAGGTGAACGGCTTGTTCAAGGAATATGCGCTGCAGGACGGATTCTACAGCGACGAGCTCATGAAGAAAATCGCCGAATCGGGGACGCTGCAGGACGTGGCGCAGGTGCCCGATAGATACCGGACGGTGTTCAGAACGTCCCACGACATCTCCCCGGAAGCGCACTTGATGATCCAGGCGGCGTTCCAAAAGTACACCGATAACGCCGTTTCGAAAACCGTCAACTTCTCCAACGGCGCCACCCAGGAGGCCGTCGAAAAAGTGTATCTGCTCGCTCACGAACTGGGATGCAAAGGCGTCACCATCTACCGCGACGGATCGCGGGACGCGCAAGTCCTGAACATAGGAAAAGTCAACAGGGCGGACGAGCAGCGCCCGCTCAAACCGCGCTCGAGGCCCGAGACCGTACACGGTTCCACGCGCAAGCTGGGAACGGGGTGCGGCAACCTGTACATCACGATCAACGAGGATGATGAGGGGCTGTTCGAACTCTTCGCCCAGATCGGCAAGGCGGGCGGATGCGCCGCTTCGCAGACGGAAGCAATCGGGCGCCTCATCTCACTCGCGCTCAGGGCCGGCATCGAACCGGAATCCATCGTGAAGCAGCTCAGAGGCGTGCGCTGCCCGTCGCCCGCATGGGACAACGGGGTTATGGTGCTCTCCTGCGCCGACGCGATCAGCAAGGCGTTCGAGCGCTACTTGCAGGGCAAGAAGCAGTACAGCCAGCAGGCGCTGCATTCCGCGCAGGAATCGCGCGTCAACTATCTCGCGGGCCAATGCCCGGAATGCGGCAACGCGCTCATCTATGAGAGCGGGTGCCTTCTCTGCCGCATGTGCGGGTATTCGAAGTGCGGGTAATCCCCGCCGATTCGCGGGACAATCCACGAGAAGAAGAATTCCGAAGACCGCGGAACACACGGCTCAAAAAACCGTGCAGGCGTTGAGCACTGTGTTCCAGGCGCCGCCGAGCGCCAAGTGGAGGATGACGCCGGCGAATCCGAACGCCGCCCCGATTATGGCGTACGTTCTCCATGCCGTTGTTTCCGGGTCCCCTGAAGCACCTCTATGAATTCGCCTGTAGAACGGCCTGGCGGCGGGCACCATGATAAAGAGGACGGAGAAGGCGAAGGCGATGATCCACGGCGGCATGCCGACGAGCGTCACCTGCACGATGTTCTCGCCGTGGCGCATCAGGTGGGAAAACACGCAGGCGGCGCCGGAGACGGCTCCTCCGCCCGCGAGAATCGCCGCCATCCCGCCTGACAGCAGAGACAGGACTGCAAACACGAGAACTCCCCCCAGGATCATGGCAGGTCCGAACGGAGCGCCGTGCGAAGTTCCGGACAGCCATTCGGTAACAGCGCGGATCATCGTGTCGGCGAACGGAATGCTGCCGGCGGTTCTCTCCGGAAGATACAGGCACACGATGCACGAGGCGATGAAAACGCTCACAGCCCAGCGCGCGGTCAGGGACAGCGCGCTCCGGAGGTCATTCTTCCTCATCGCTCCGTAGAAGAACGGTCCCAGGGCGGCGCCGGTCAAGAAGGGAGTCATGAAGCTCGCTTCCATCGCCACCGAGAGCACCACCGCGGCTACGCTTGCGATGATGATCCAGGCTCCCTGTCCGGCCGGCGGCGATGGCGGCGGCTTCGCCGCGAAACCGGCCGAGGGTTTATCTCCTGTGTGTCTGTTCATCTTCTGTCTCCAGCGGGGCATTCCATCAGGCCAAGACGTACCACATCTCTCCGGAGAATTCCACCTGTGTTTCGCCCACGATTCCGGTCTGCCGCAGTCCGGATGCGCGCAGATGCTTTTTCCGCCTGGACTTGGGGCGCGGTTTCCGGTATCGTATCTTCACAGAAGACCCTCGGGCGAAACCGCACACCCTATCCCCGGGATGCGGTGACTCACCTATGCGCGCAGGCTAATCATGAAAGTCATTCTGGCAGAGTATGCGGGATACTGTTACGGAGTCGAACGGGCCTTCAACATCGTTGAAGACGCGGCCAAGACCAAGGAAGCGCCCATCACGACGCTGGGCCCGTTGATTCACAACAACCAGGCGGTCGAGGCGCTCGAGAAGGAGTACGGGATTACCAACGCCGATTCTCTGGACGACATTCCGGAGGGAACGGTGGTAATCCGAACTCACGGCGTAGCTCCCGAAGTAATCGCGGCGGCCGGAAAGAAAGGCCTCGATACGATCGATGCCACTTGTCCGTTCGTCCGCAAGGT
>JACQXT010000067.1 GCA_016208665.1 Chitinivibrionia bacterium
GTGATTACGGGGCCGAACGCAGGGGGCAAGACGGTTGCCTTGAAGACCCTCGGTATCGTCGTGCTCATGTACCAGTGCGGGCTCCAGGTGCCGTGCAAAGAGGGCACGGAGATAGGCGTCTTTAAAAAAATGTTTGCCGATATCGGCGACGAACAATCCATGTCCGCCTCCCTGAGCACGTTTACATCGCACCTGCAGCATCTCGATATGATGTGCAGGCAGGCGGAGAAAGGCTCGCTCTGTCTCATCGACGAGATCGGAGACGGAACGGATCCCGACGAAGGGACGGCGCTTGCCAACGCGACGCTGGACCGGCTGCTCGGCAGGGGCGCCATGGCCGTTGCAACCACGCACTACGGAAAGGTGAAGATTCATGCAATGACTACCGCGGGTCTGGGCAACGCCTCGATGCTGTTCGACGACGAAACGCAGGAGCCGCTCTACATTCTCGTGCAGGGCATTGCAGGCAGGAGCCGCGGGCTCGACACCGCCCGCCGGTGCGGTTTCGATCCGGACGTCCTCGAGAAAGCCGGGCGCTACCTGGGAGACGATGCCTACCAGCTGGAGGTGCTCCTCACGGAACTCGAACGCAGCCACCAGGCAATCGAACGGGAGCGGGATTCGATGCGCAAACAGTCCGAAGAACTGGCGAACGTGGTTCGGATCTACGGCGAGCGCGAACAGGCCCTCAAGAAGATGCAGGAGCGATACAGCGAAGACGCGAGGAAAGAGACGGAAGAGCTTCTCCTCCGCGCGCGCAAGGAGGTCGAGCGCATCGTACGGAATATCCGCGAGAGCGGCGCCCAGAAACAGGCGATCAAGGACGGGCACGAACGGATCAGGGAGATGATCGAAACGGCCAAGCAGCCGCAGGCCGAGCCCGCCGCCCTGCGCGCCGGAACGGACGCGGAACTGTCTCTCGGAGACAGGGTATCATTAAACGAGTCCGGCATGCCTGCGGGCGCGCTCCTCGAGCTGGAAAACGGCATGGCGACCGTTGAAATAAACGGAAAAAGGATTAAAATACATATAAGCAGCCTCTATAAGGTGCGGGGCCAGGCCGGAGAAACGCGGCGCGCCGCATACGAGATCGATTACGAACCGATCGGATCGACGACCATCGACGTGCGGGGCCGGGAGCGCGANCGGTTCATAGATAAGGCGATTCTTTGCGGCGTGCACGAAGTGAAGATCATCCACGGCATCGGGGAGGGCATACTGCTGAAAGCCGTGCAGGAACAGCTTCGCGACGACCCGAGGGTTGTGTCTTTCCGCTCCGGGATGATGTACGAAGGGGGAGCGGGCGTCTCTTTTGTCCAACTTGCGTAGCGCCATCAGGATTTTATTCGACCCGACATGCGCGCATTCATCAGCCTGTTCGAGGCCGGAGGGGATCGAAGTGTTCATTCCGGATAAAACCATCGACGAAATCCGCCAGCGGGCGGATATCGTCGACGTGGTCTCGAAATACGTCGAACTGCGCAGGGCGGGGAGCAATTTCAAGGCGCTCTGTCCCTTCCATGAGGAAAAAACACCGAGCTTCATGGTGAGCCCCGACAAGCAGATTTTTCATTGTTTCGGATGCGGCAAGGGAGGGAACGTATTCGTTTTCCTGATGGAAATGGAAGGCATTTCCTTCCCCGAAGCCGCCAAATCGCTTGGAGAATCGTACGGCGTGGAGGTGTCGTTCAAGGAAACGGCCGGCGACGCTCCCTCGAAGAACGACGCGTACTACAGAGCCAACGAGTTCGCGGCCCGGTGGTACCACCGGGCGCTGATGGACTCGAAAGCCGGGGAAAAGACGAGGCGCTACCTGGCGGCGCGGGGCATCTCAACGGAGTCCTGCGCCCATTTTCTCCTGGGATGCGCAGCGGAAACATGGGACGGCTTGTTCAAGGCGGCCCGCAAGGAGGGCATCCCTCTCGAAACCCTCAAGGAACTCAAGCTGGTCGTTCCGGCGGAGCAGCGCGGCGGCTATTTCGACTATTTCAGAAAGCGTCTCATCTTCCCGATTTCCTCGGTATCCGGCCGGGTTCTGGCGTTCGGTGCGCGGACGCTCGCGAAAGACTTAGAGCCCAAGTCTCTCAATTCGGCCGAGAGTCCCGTATTTGCAAAGCGCCGCACATTCTACGGCATCAATCACGCCCGCGACCGGATCAGGTCCGAAAGGCGGGTGCTGCTTGTCGAGGGATATACGGACTGCATCTCCCTTCATCAGGCGGGCTATACCAATACCGTGGCGAGCTGCGGAACCGCCCTTACACCGGATCATGCATCCGCGCTCCGGAGGCTGACTATGAATGCGCTTCTCCTCCCGGACAGCGACAGTGCGGGGGAAAAGGCTGCGGTCTCGGCGGGGGCCCTCCTGTTGGCCACGGGATTATCCGTGAAGGTGGCTCGTTTTCCGGCGGGCATGGACCCCGATAACGCCGCCAGGGAGCTCGGAAACGAAGGATTATCGACAATTATCGGGGAGGCGATGGATTATTTCGAGTACTTAAACTATATTATAAAATATAGATCTAACACCCTCTCCGAACGCGAGGACTCGGTGCGGAGGGTGGTCGACGGTTTGGGTCAGGCCGGGGACCGCCTTCACCTGGAAATGCTTCTGCAGGAGGCGTCCCGGGTATTGGCGGTGGATATCGAAAGCCTCAGGGCGCAGGCGGAGCGAACGCGGCGGTACGGACAAGGGGCGCGCGAGTCGAAGAAGAGGGATATACGCGGATCCGTCAGCCATACATCACCAAGCAGGGATTTTCTGGAAAAAATGACGCTCAGGTTGCTGATGGAAGACTCTCCGTACAGCGGCGAGGCCCGGTCGAAAATCGATGCAGATGATTTCAATCAAGAAAGTTGCAGGGAATTGTACAAACTGCTTGACTCCGCATTGGATGGGAACATTGATTTAACAAGCCGCACATTTCAGCAGCTGACCGAACAAGCCGGCGTTGCTGGTGTGGCCGCTGAAATAGCCCTCATTACCATCCCTCCGGGAGACAGAGCGAGACTTCTCCACGATCACGTCAAGCGGATAAAGGAGTTCAAAATCCGAGACGAACTGAACGTTCTGAGCGAGAAGCTGCGCACGTTGCCGGAAGAGAGTGATGAGGCCATTGCCATCATTGAGTATTACAATCGTTTGAAGATAGCTTTATCCGAGCTCTGATCGGCGTTATCGGTTCAAGGGGGCAGAATGGATCCGGACAAATTCGAAGATGTATTGGAGGACATTCGCAGGGTCGTGGAGGAGAAAGGCTTCATTCTCAATCACGAGATCGAGTCTTTGATCGGGGAGGATTTCTCGCCCGAGGGCATCGTCAGCCTGTACGACAGGCTCAGCGAAGAGAAGATCGAGTATTTCGATTCGCCGGAAAAGGCGAAGATGAGGATCGATGCCAAGCGGCGAAGGGAAGAGAAGGAGGAGGTAAAGACCGAAGACGCGATCAAGGCCGTTATCAGATACGACGATCCCGTCCGGATGTACCTCAGGGAGATGGGCAAGGTGCCGCTGCTCGACCGCCAAGGCGAGGTCGAGATAGCGAAACGGATCGAGGAAGGGCAGCTCACGATCGCGAAGGCCGTATTCTCGCTCGATACTCCCATCAATGAGCTCCAGCTGCTCATGGAGAAGGTGGAGAAGGGCGAATTGCGCCTCGAAGAAGTCGTCCAGGTGGAGACCGGCGGCCTTCATCCGCATTATACGGGCAAGAAGGAGCGGCAGGCGCGTTTCAGGCCGATAAAGCGAATCGCCCAGCTGCGCAGGGAGATCATCGAACTGGAGAAAAAGTCGAAGCTCAAGGTGAGCACCGCGAAAAAGAGCACGCTGGAACGTTCCATGGAGAACAGGCGGGACAAACTGTTCGAAGAATATCTCAAGCTCCAGCTCAATCCGAATCAGCTCGAGCGCATCGTCGACATGATCCGGGGCACCCGAGACCGCATCAGAGATCTGAGGATGCAGATCGGCGAATACGAGAACTTTGTCGGCATGAGCCAGGCGGAGCTCGCTCGAAATGCTCGAGGATTTCCGCAAGAAGATGAAAACGCTGAAGAGCGAAATAAGCAAGATAGAGAACGCGGAGAACATAGACAGCTCGCACCTCGACAAGGTGGTCGAAGATATCCGGCGCGGGGAGCTGCTGGTGCAAAAAGCCAAGAAAGAGATGATCGAGGCGAACGTGAGACTCGTGATCGCCATCGCCAAGCGCTACACCAACCGCGGGCTCGAGTTCCTGGATTTGATACAGGAAGGAAACAGCGGTTTGATGCGCGCCGTCGACAAGTTCGATTACCGCAAAGGGTACAAGTTCAGCACGTACGCGACGTGGTGGATCAGGCAAGCCATCACGCGCGCCATCGCTGACCAGGCTCGAACGATCAGGGTGCCCGTTCACATGATCGAGGCGATCAACAAGGTTTCGCGCACCGCGCGTTCGCTCGTTCAGGAGAGCGGGAGAGATCCCACGCCTGAGGAGGTGGCGAAGAAGCTGAACTATCCGCTCGACAAGGTCAAGAGCGTCATGAAAGCCAGCATGGAGCCAATTTCGCTTGACAGGCCGATCGGAGAAGACGAAGATAGCAACCTGTCCGATTTCATTGAAGACACGTCCGCCGATTCTCCCGCCCACACCGCGGCGCACGCAATGCTTCGCGAGCAGCTCACCAAGGTCTTGAGCACGCTGACGCGCCGGGAGGAGAAGGTGATCCGGCTCCGGTTCGGACTCGGCGACGGAACGCCGCGTACGCTGGAAGAGGTGGGAACGATATTCAACGTCACGCGCGAGCGGGCAAGGCCCTGAAAAAGCTGCAGCATCCGAGCCGCGCGAGAAAACTGAAGGGCTATACCGATATCATCTAGTTCGCGGGGCGTGCACTCCGGGGCCCATAGCTCAGTCGGTAGAGCCACCGGCTCATAACCGGTCAGTCCCAGGTTCGAGTCCTGGTGGGCCCACCAGGAATCACCAGAGCTTCTCGAAAAACCGAGAAGCTCTGTTTTTCGGCGCGAGCGGGCGGTGCGCCGTCCGCCGTCCGCCGAATTTCCCTTGACGGGCGCCGCCGGCCTATTCTATGGTGATCTCTCTCATTCGAATTCCGGTCCAGAAGGTGTTTTCTTCGAAAGAAAGGCGCTGTGGAATCCCGTATGCCGGTGCGCAAAGTCGATTGGGAAAAGCGATCGCCTGTCTCAGCGCAGGTACCGGGACGGCCGCCAAGCTTCTCCGACAAGAGAGGCTTTATTTTTTTGTGCGATGCACGAACAGGGTGACGGCGTACCATGCAGGATATGAGACATGAGTTGCATGTCTTGATTTCGATGGCGAAGATCGATGCGGCCCTTTCGCGCTGCAAGGCCGAGCTCGCGACCGCGCCGCAGAAGAAAGCGGCCGTCGAGAAGACGCTCGCCGACATCGAAAAGACCCAAAAGGAGCGCGAAGAGAAATTGGCCGGCATGAAAAAGGAGCGCCGGACTCTCGAAATCAAGCTGGAGGACAACGCTGAACTCATCAAGAAATTCAAGCGGCAACTGATGGACATCAAGAAAAACGAGGAGTATACCGCCCTCCTGAAAGAAATAGCCGCCGTCGAGAAAAATACCGACGCGCGGGAGGAGAAGCTCCTCATGCTCATGGATGATATCGAACAGCAGGAAAGCCGGACGGCGGGTGCGTCGGCGCAGGTCTCGGGAGAGCGGGAGCGCCTGAAGAAGGAAAAGCTCGATCTCGACGACCGGGAGCGCGCGCTGAACGAAGAGATCGAAAAGCTGAACGGCCAGAAACCCGGTTTTCTCGCCGAACTCGATCCGCAGGTGCGGAAGCGGTATGACCGGTTGCTCGCCAAGCTGGGCGATATTGCCGTAGCCAACGTAGAGTCTGAAATCTGCCAGGGATGTTTCTCCAGGTTGCCGCCCCAGACCGCAGCCGAAGTAAAATTGAACGACCGCATCATCAACTGCGTCTCGTGCGGCCGGATCCTGGTGCATTACGAAACGTGACGGAGCGGGACGCGATGCTTCCGCCGCTCCTTCACCGTGTGCGCAGCGACTGCACACGGCGACTGCGATCGGCTTCCGACAAGGCGAATCCATGAACAGTGCCGAAGATCATCTGCGAAGGCTGTCGAGAGATCCGTCGTTTGCCCGAAGGTTCCTCGACCTCATCGAGTCGCTCAGGCGGGGAGAGGCGCTGCATCGGGCGGCGGAAAAGGCGTCCGTTTCATCCGAGGAACTGGATCGGCAGCTCGATTCGATAGGGCGCGTCTTGTCCGCCGCGGCATACCGAGCCTCCGAGTCGGCAAGCCGCGAGGCGGGGAAGGCGGTTGCGAAGGCGATCGTCTATGCGGACGGAGCGTCCCGGGGCAATCCGGGCGAAGCCGCCTGCGCCGCGGTCGTGTACGATGAGCGCTCGATCGAAATCAAGTCCCGCGCGAAACGGCTGGGCCGGGCAACCAACAATGTCGCCGAGTACAGGGGAGTAATCCTTGCGCTCGAACTGGCGCGAGAGCTGGGAGCCGCACGCATCGCGCTTCGGCTCGATAGCGAGCTCGTCGTCAAGCAGTTGAACGGCGCCTACAAGGTGAAGCACCCCGGATTGAAACCGCTCTACGAACACGCCCGCATGCTGCTCTCGGGCTTTGCTCGGGTGACCATAGAACACGTTCCCAGAGAGAAGAATGCGCGAGCGGATGAACTCGCAAACGCCGCCCTCGACGGCGCCGCATAGCCGCTCGCATCCGCACTCGCTTCTTAACGACAGCCGATGGGGATTGTGCCGCGTTCCTTCAAAAGCGGCGCCGGCGAGTGTCATTGCTTGCGTTCGAAGCGATTTCAGTATAATATAGAGTACGGATTGAGCAGGCCAGACGGCCGCGGGCGGCTCGCGCCGCCTGAGGAAAGTCCGAGCTCCACGGGGCCGGGCGCTGGGTAACGCCCAGTGGAAGCGATTCCAAGGAAAGTGCCACAGAAATCAAACCGCCGAAACCTCGTCAAGAGGCAGGCAAGGGTGAAACGGTGAGGTAATAGCTCACCAGTGCCGCCGGCGACGGCGGCAGCTTGGCAAACCACGCCCGGAGTAAGACCGAATAGGAGGGGAGAAGACGCCCCGCTTCATTTGACCCTCGGGTTGGTCGCTCGAGGTGCCCGGAGACGGGCATCCCAGATAAATGGTCGTCGCCCGCTATGCGGGAACAGAACTCGGCTTACGGCCTGCTCGCCGTATTCGCTGCGAAAGCAGCGGTTGTCCAAGAATCCCTGCATGTTCGAAGTCAAGGAGTTCCGTCCCTGAACAGGTACGTATGGCATGAGAGCGCCGCGCCGTCTCCGGTCGAGTCGCTGCGCCTGGCCGCGGCCTATGATATTCCCCGGGCCGGGGCGCATTTTCTGATCGCCCGCGGCATGACCGACGAGGAAGGCATTCGCGAGTATCTTTATTCGGATCCGAACCGCGTACATAATCCATATCTATTCAAATACATGGAGAGGGCAGTTCAAGCTGTGTATGAGGCTATCGCCGGACGGAAGAACGTGCTCATTCACGGCGATTACGATGTCGACGGGATCTCAGGAACGGCGCTTCTCTATCTTTACCTCGAGGGGTTGGCCGCGAACGTGTACCGCTTTCTTCCGGACAGAAAGAAAGACGGATACGGGCTGAGGGCGAGCGGGTGTCGCAGTTGGAGCGGTCGGGAGTCGACGTCATCATCTGCGACCATCACGAATTTCCCGCGGGGGCGCCTCCCGCGGGAATCGTCTTGAATCCCCTGCGCGACGACTATACGTTCCCCTTCCTTTCGGGCGCGGGTGTGGCGTTCAAGCTCGTGCAGGCTCTCGGCGAGAGGAATATCATCGGAAGCCGCAGGGCGGAGGAATTGCTCGATCTGGTCGCCCTGTCCACGATCAGCGATTTGGTGCCGCTCGTCGGCGAGAACAGATATCTCGCGCGGGCCGGGCTGGAACTGATGAACCTCAATCCTCGTCCCGGCCTGGAGGCGCTCATGAGGCGTTCGGGGTTGTCGGGGCAGGAAATCGATGCGCACGGCATCTCATTCCGGATCGCTCCGCGCTTGAACGCTCCGGGCAGGATGGCGAATCCCAAACCGGCGCTTGAGCTGCTGTGTGCGGCGGACGCCGCGGCGGCGGACAAGCTGGCCGATGAACTGGAACGGGAAAACGACCGCCGGAAGCTGATGACCGAATTCGTGCACCGCTCGGTCGAGCGCAAGCTGGAAACGAGCGGGCGGGCGGTGCGCCGGGGAAGCGTCGTGTTTGCCGACAGCGAATGGGACGAGGGAGTCCTGGGCATCGCCGCTTCACGGATCGTCGATACCTACGGGAAGCCGGCGATACTGATCAGCACGGAAGGAACGCTCGCAAAAGGATCGGGCAGGAGCGTTCCCGGAATCCATCTGAAAGAGCAGTTGGACTCGTGCGGGGATCTGCTCGTGAGGTATGGAGGCCATGCGCAAGCCGTGGGCCTGACCATCGAGCCGCCGCTCGTCGACACGTTCATCGAGCGGATTTCTTCCCGGCTGGAAGAAGCTTCGCGCTCGCTTCCGGGCGGCCCCATCCTCACTATCGATGCGGAGCTTTGCCTGGAAGAGTGTTCGATGGAGCTTCTCGATTTTCTCGCGCTGTGCCGGCCGTTCGGCTACGGGAACAGGGAGCCGGTGTGGAAGCTGTCGAGGCTCCGGGTGACCGGCGGGACGCGCGTCGGCAACGGCGACCATATGAAACTGAGTTTCGAGGACGGCGCGGGAACGGGCGGGGAGGCCATATTCTTCAATTGCGGCGCCGTGGACGCGGGCGCGCTGCGCGGAAGGACGATCGACATGGCCTGCACGATCAAACGGGGCCACTATCTGCACAGATATTACCCTGAGATTCAGACGGCGGATATTCGCCCGTCCGAGCGGCCGCGGTAGGAAAAGGTGTTCGAATGCGCGCGGTGATACAGCGGGTTGGGAGCGCGGCGGTTTCGATCGGCGGCCGGACGGTCGTTTCGATCGAGAAGGGGTTTCTCGTGCTGGCGGCATTCGCGCATTCGGACACGGAGGAAACCACCGCGTGGTTCGCGCGCAAGATTCCCTCGCTGCGCGTGTTCGAGGATGCGGAGGGGAAGATGAACGTTTCGCTGGAGGACATCAAAGGATCCATTCTCGTCGTGTCGCAATTTACGCTCTACGGAGATTGCAGAAAGGGAATCTCTCTCGTGAACGACGGCCCGGTAACGCTCATCATCGAAAAGGATGGAGAATGAATCCGTTCGTGCCTCCCCGGCTTCAAACGGGAATCGTGCTCGCGTCGGGGTCGCCGAGGCGGATCGAACTCATGAAAAGCCTCGGGCTGTCGTTTATCGTGGATCCCGCTCATATGAGCGTCGAGGACCAGGAACTGGAATGCCCGCCGCACGATCTGCCGCTCGTTCTCGCTTCGCTCAAGGCCCGCGACGTCGCCGGGCGGCATCCGCACGAACTCGTCGTCGGAGCGGACACCGTGGTCATCATCGACGGCGAAGTGCTGGAGAAACCGTCCGACGATCGCCAGGCGGCCGAGTATCTCGAAAAGCTCAGCGGCAGAACCCACGAGGTGATCACCGGGCTTGCGGTGAGGCGGCATGCGGCCGGACTCGAGCTGCGCGAAAAGGAGCGGACGCTGGTCCGCTTCAATGCTCTCACGCCGCATGAAATCGCGTCCTACGTGGCGTCCGGCGAAGGACGGGACAAGGCGGGCGGCTATGCGATCCAGGGCTTGGGATCATGCCTGGTGCGATCGGTGAACGGATGCTTCTATAACGTGGTCGGCCTCCCGATCTCCCTGTTGATCGAATTGCTCAAGAGGTGCGGACAATGATGATTCCGACTATTGCGATCAAGCGCGGCGCGATCGAGATCATCGATCAGCGGGCGCTGCCGGGAGAGTATCGGATCGTCGCGATGCGGTCGGTGGCGGAGCTGTGCGACGCGATTACGACTCTTGCGATACGCGGCGCTCCGGCTCTCGGGGTGGCGGCGGCCTTCGGGCTGCTGCTCGCCGTGGAAGAGAGATGGGGCGCGGACGGCGAATACTTTTTTGACGAGGACGGCGAGCGAGCCGCGTCGTTTGCGGGAAGGGCCGGCATGGACGAGATTCGAGCCGTTCTGGACGGGGCGCGGGATTCGATCGCGGCAACCCGCCCGACCGCGGTCAATCTGTTCTGGGCGCTGGGGCGGATGGCCGCATGCTACCAGGCCCGCTACGAATCCGCCGAGGATCTCTTGCGCGCGCTCCACCGGGAAGCCGTATCGATCCATCGCGAGGACAGAGCGATGTCGCGCAGGCTCGGGGAGAACGGGGCTTCGCTGCTGAAAGACCGCGATTCCGTTCTCACGCACTGCAACGCCGGCGGCCTCGCGACGAGCGGATTCGGCACCGCGCTCGGCGTCGTGTACGCCGCAGTGGAATCGGGCAAGCGCATTTGCGTATACGCCGGGGAGACGCGGCCGCTGCTGCAGGGTGCGCGCCTCACGGCGTGGGAATGCATTCAGAGGAAGATACCGGTCACGGTGATCACGGACGGCATGGCGGCACACGTGATGAGCAACGGGCTCGTTTCATGCGTCATCGTGGGTGCGGACAGGATCGCCGCCAATGGAGACACGGCAAACAAGATCGGCACGCTCAACCTTGCGATCATCGCGAAGCGCTACGGCGTGCCGTTCTATGTCGCGGCGCCCTCAAGCACGATTGACTTCTCGATCCGGAGCGGCGCCGGCATCGCCATCGAGGAACGGTCTGCCGACGAGGTAAAACGGTTCGCGGGAATGCCCGTCGCTCCGGAGCAGGCTCAGGCGATGAATCCGGCGTTCGACGTCACGCCTGCGGAGCTGATTTCAGCGATCATCACCGAGCATGGGGTGCACTATCCGCCGTTCAATGGAGTATGGTCGGCGAGCGCGGGCGGGTCCGCCTGAACGCTCATGACGATTGCTGGCACACTTTGTCCGAAGGAGGAACACGTATGGCTGCATCACGATTCTATTCTCTGCCGGCGCTGAAGGTCGGCTACAAGGATCTCGAACCGCATATTTCGGAGGAGCAACTGCGGCTTCATCATGAAAAGCATCATCAGGCGTACGTGACGGGCGCCAACGGCATTCTGGAGAAGCTCGATGCCGCGCGAACGAGCGGAGCCGATGTGGATATGAAAGCGACGCTCAAGGAGCTGTCGTTTCATATCGGAGGGCATCTGCTGCACAGCCTGTTTTGGGCGAATCTCGCTCCCGCCGGGACGGGCGGCGCGCCGGGCGGTGCGATCGGGAACGCGCTAGAGAAGGAGTTCGGGAGTTTCGACCGGTTCAAGAAGGAGTTCACCCAGGCCGCAGGTTCGGTCGAGGGTTCCGGATGGGCCGCCCTCAGCTACTGCACGCAGACCGACCGGCCCGTCATCATGCAGATAGAGAAGCACAACGTCAATGTCTATCCGGCGTTCAAGATTCTCATGGTGATCGACGTATGGGAGCATGCATACTACCTGGACTACAAGAACGCCAGGCCGAAATTCGTCGAGGCGTTCTGGAACATCGTCAACTGGAACGAAGTCGATTCGAGGCTCGCCGGTATTCTGTAGCGGGTTTGCAGCGGGCGCGCGCCGCCGGGAGGGGAACGCGCCGCAGATGTGAAGAAGTTCTATCATGGTACAACTGCTCATCGGCAGCGTCGTGCTGAGCCTGATTCATGCGGCCATTCCCAATCATTGGCTGCCCATCATCGCAGTCGGAAAAGCGGAACGATGGTCCCGCGCCGAGACGCTCTGGATGACGGCGATCACGGGATTCGCCCACACGGCGAGCACGATTCTTATCGGCGTCGTGGTGGGATTGGTCGGGTATCGGCTGTCCGCGATCGCGGAGTTTTCGACGCACATTATCGCCCCGTCGATCCTGGTCGTGCTGGGCATGATCCTGGTCCTGCGCGATCTGAGATCGAAGCATCATCACGGCCATCACCATGCGCA
>JACQXT010000005.1:0-2814 GCA_016208665.1 Chitinivibrionia bacterium
GGCAGCCGTTGGCCAGCAAGAGAGCAAGCATCACTGCCGACGAAAGGATGAGACAGAGGGTGACGAATCGACGATGCATATGAACTCCTTTCGCATTCCTGGATGAAGGGGAACGATATTCAAGCGCAAAGGGCGTGCCATGGACGCCTCGCGACGCAACGCCTCGATTCACAAGATGGTTACGTGTACCAAATTGATCGTATCGGCGCAAGAACTAATGCACAACGATACCGCGCTCGTGCGTTTTTGAAGGGCGTCCCGGCGAAGGGGGAATAGGAAGGAACAATGGCGCACAGCGGGGAATGCCGCGTATCGTGTTTTGTAATTGCTATAATTACAATGTGTTATATGTGGCGGACAGCAAGGACCGCGTGCTCTCGCGGCGCCTTCTGCTCCTCTGCGAAGACGGAGCAGAGGAGAGCCGGTGCGCCTTAATGGATCAAGACCATTTTTCTTTGGTCGCCGAATCGTCCGGCGGTGAGGCGGTAGAAGTAGACACCCGACGCCACCGGTTCTCCGGCATTGTTGGTGCCGTCCCAGGAGGCGGGGTACGTGCCGCGTTCCATCCCCGCAGAGAGGAGCGTCTTCACGAGTCTCCCCGCGACATCGAACACATGAAGGGTGACGTAGCTCCGTTCCGGCACCGTAAACCGGATCGTCGTCGCGGGATTGAACGGATTCGGATAATTCTGCTCAAGATTAAAGAGAGGCGCGTGCGAGTCCGGGACCGTTCCCGTCATGTCGTACGGTTCGTTGAAGAATTGTGCCAGGATGTAGTCGGTATTGACGCGCAGATCGTCGTCGGCCCATATGTACGGCCGTCCGCTTAAAAAAACGAATTGCCCTCCGCCCTTCCGGTACGTTCCTCCGCCCGCAGGTTTCTTCCAGACGCCGAGGCCGCGGTGGGTGAAGAATGAGGCCGTTTCCTTGAAAAGCAGCGTGCTCTCGGTCGTGGCAAGAGCGGTGTCGAACACCGCGCAATAGCTCTGCGTTCCGGTGCGGTCCATGGCGACGATGCCGGGGTCCGGAAACGCCGAAATGCAGTTACTAATGGTGTTGGTCGTGTTCTCCCTCCATGTAATTCCCAGATAATCGCGCAACGGCTCGCCGATGAAACTCTGTCCCTGCCGGGTCATGAGAAGCACGTTGCCGCCCGCCGTGAGATACGAGTATATCGACGTGTCGATCCACTTGGCGAGGTCCCCGTTGTAGTTGTTTCCGACCCAGACAACCGCCGAAAATTGCTTGAGCGTGTCCGGAGGAACGGCTCCGTGCCCGAGCGGCCCCGGCAGCGCCGGGGGATATCCCAATACGCTCTCGTTGAAGCAATCCCAGAAACTGAATGCGTGGCCGCCCGTGAAGACGCTGTCTTCGTATGCGGGCCACAGTTCCGTGTTATACGTTATGAAGTCGACGCCGTTGACGAGAAGGATGCCCCGGTCGAAGGTGGGGAGCGAGATCGGTTCTCCCACGGTTCTCAAGATCCACTGGCCCTTATCGAGATGGAGCGCGATCGGCTCGTCTTCGACGACGAGCGTGAACTGCTGCGTCGCCAGGCTGTCCCAGACGACAAAGGTCGTCTCTCCCGCTGCGGTTTCAACCGTGATATCCACGGGCATCGTGAAGATGTGGTTCGACTGAATCTGATCGATCCCGAGATCGATGTAATAGCGGCCGCCCGTCCATGCCCGATTCGGCTTCGCACAGGTCCCTGAATTCCTCCGTCGTCGCCGTGCCGTACTGATACCTCGTATCGGCGTAGTAGGTCTTGAGAATGTGGGAAAAGGTGCTGTCGCCGACCACGTGCCGCAGCATGTGCAGCACCCACGAGCCCTTGTTGTACGAAAGCCCGGAGTGGAAGATCCTGTTCCAGTCGCTCGTGTCGTCGACGTAGATCGTGCCGGCGCCGAAGTATTCCGCGGCCTGCATGTCGAGGTGGTACTGCTCCATGCCGTAGGCATATTCGGACCACAGCGCTTCCGCGTAGGTGGCGAATCCCTCGTTGAGCCATATATGATGAAAGTCGTCGCACGTGATCATGTCTCCCCACCACTGGTGGGAGAGCTCGTGGGCGATGAGGTATTCGCTCCAGCCTCCCAAGCTGGTGATGGTCTGGTGCTCCATTCCGCCGCCCCAGGTGAATTCGGCGTGCCCGTACTTCTCGTCGAGAAACGGGTACTCGCCGAAGAGATCGGCAAAGGCTTCGATCATATCGACCGTAAGCGCGTACGTGGGTTGCACAACGCCGTAATGCGAGGGGAACACGTAGAACTGGACTTCCATCGAATCGGTCGGCGAGTACCGGTACCAGTCGGAAAAGGTCGTATACGGGTGGATGGCGACGGAGACCAGGTATGTGGAGATCGGGTATCCTTCATGCCAGTGGTACGTCTTGGTGCTTGTGTTATCCGTCACGCCGAGGAGCGTTCCGTTCGAAGCGACGATGAGGCTCGAGTCCACGGTTATGCGAACGTCGACCGAGTCAGCCTTGTCGGACGGCACATCCTTGCACGGCCACCAGCTGCGTGCGCCGAACGGCTCGCTCAGGCTCCAGATCATGGGCAAGCCGTTGAATGAGCTGAATCCGAACGCGCCGTAGGAGTAATCGGGATGGCCGCTGTAATACACGGTCAAACTGAAGGCCTCTCCCTGGGAGAGGGGCGCCGGCAGCGAGACGGTGAGAAGGTCGTTCGCATGAGAGAACGGCAGCAGCGGGGAGCCTTCTCCATCCACATGGGCCACGGTCAAGGTGGTCGCCAGGTCCAGATCGACCTCGGCCAGAGTCTCGGAGAGCACTTCGCCGGTGACGGTGAC
>JACQXT010000005.1:2834-7931 GCA_016208665.1 Chitinivibrionia bacterium
ACATGATCGATCGTAAGGTCCAAATCATAATACACGGCGTCGTAGCCGGTTTGATTCTCCGTCTGGGCTTGAACTGCGGCACTCGCGGCTGCGAAACGCTCGGCCTTCTGCCGGGCAAGATCCCTTCTGAAATCGACGGGCCGCGGCCGCTGGGCATGCGACGTGAAAGGTGCGGCCAGAACGCCCAGCAGCATGGGCAATACGGCCAATCCGGGAGGGAGCATTCTCAAAGCCAGGGGTGCTCTCGTCTGCGCGTGCATGGTTCGGACCTCGATTCGGCTGACATTCGGATTCGGTGCGGCGGCCGGCTCTTTCGGAACCGGTTCGGCATCGGCCGGCGGCGCTGAGAGAAGCCGCGCCGAGCCGGCCGAGAACTGTGACTAATTAACGTAATTATAACATGTTAAAACCGCATTCGCAAGAGCGAACGAACATTCCCACCATCTCATATCGCTTGCCAACAACCCTCAAGATATGCAAAAATAGCTGTTCTACTTCGCGAACATTTTGTGGATTCGGCAGATCAACTATCCAGGGAGGATGCGCATATGGGTCACCTAGCGGACAGGATCAAGAGCCTCGGAACGGAAAACGCATTCAAGATCGGAGACGATATCAAGCGGTGCGTCGAGATGGGGAAGACGGTCATCAAGCTCAATCTCGGCGAACCGGATTTCAACAGCGCCGAGAATATCAACAAGGTCGCCATCGAGAACATCAACGCCGGCAATTCGCACTATACCGATCCGCAGGGAATCCTTCCGCTGCGCGAGAGCATCGCCCGGCACGTGAGCGCGACGCGCGGCATCAACGTCGATCCGCGGAGAGTCGTGGTAACCACCGGCGCCAAGCCTCCCATTTCATACAGCATGTTGACCCACGTCAATCCGGGGGACGAGGTGATCTACCCGAGCCCGGGATTCCCCATATATGAATCATGGGTGACGTTCGTCGGGGCCGTTCCGGTGCCTCTGCACCTGGAGGAACGGAAGAACTTCCGCTTCGACGCGGGCGATATCGAGCGGCTCATCACTCCCAAGACGAAGCTGTTGATCATCAATTCTCCGTCCAACCCGACGGGCGGCGTGCTCACCCGGGGCGATCTCGAGGATATCGCGCGCGTGGTGAAGAAAAAGACCGCTCCCGGGTTCCGCGTTTATTCGGACGAAGTGTATGAGGACATTATTTTCGACGGCAAGAAACACGAGAGCATCGCGTCCATCGAAGGAATGGCGGAACGGACGATCCTCGTCAGCGGCCATTCGAAATCGTACGCCATGACCGGCTGGCGCCTCGGCTATGCCATTCTGCCCTCGGAGGAAGAGACGATGGTCTTCCGCCAATTGAACATCAATATCATTTCCTGCACGCCGCCGTTCATACAGGCCGCAGGCAAGCAGGCGCTCGACGGCGCGGAGAACACCGGGATCGTCGCGGCCATGGGAAGGGAATTTCAAAAGAGGCGCGACGTCGTTGTGGACGCTCTCAACGCCGTCGACGGGATCGCCTGCCAGAAGCCCGAAGGGGCATTCTATGTATTCCCCAACATCGGAGGAGCATGCACGAAGCTCGGGATCGTCGACTTCTATGGGAAGCTCGATCCCTCGGTGAGGAAAAAATCGAGTCCGTCCACCATCTTCCAGATGTTCCTGCTCTATGAACACGGAGTGGCGACTATGGACCGTCCTTCATTCGGGCGCATCGGAAGCGAGGGTAAGCATTTCTTGCGGCTCTCGACGGCCGCCGATATGGAATCGCTCAAGGAAGGGATACGGAGGATCGAAGCCGCAACACGCGACACGGAAGGGTGCGCTCGCTTCATGAAGGCAGGGGCCCACCTGTACTAACGATTCGCTTTACATTTTATGGTGCGTATACAATCCGGCTCGCGAAAGGAGCAGAGTATGGGATTAACATTCGGACCGCGCAGGGGCGTCTACATCGATATCGGCACGGAGCTCACACGGAACGGGAACCCGCTTTCGGCGGAGGAACTGAAGGATTTCGAGACGCTCGATCTCATCTATCGTTCGCTGTGCGGCCTTATGTACAACTATGTTCCCCTGTCGGGCCATCCCGGCGGATCGATATCGTCCGGCAGGTTCGTCGCCGCGATACTCTTCGATGCCCTTGATTACGATGTCGCCGATCCGGAACGGAAGGACGCGGACATCATTTCGTACGCCGCGGGGCACAAAGCGCTGGGTCTCTATGCGATGTGGGCGCTACGCAATGAAATCGTCAGGATCGGCGCTCCCCAGGCGCTCCCGTCGGATGTTCGTTATCAGCTCCGGCTGGAAGATTTGCTGGGATTCCGGCGCAATCCGACGACGAAGACGCCCCTATTCAGGAAATTCAAGGCCAAAGCCCTCGACGGACATCCAACGCCGTCCACGCCTTTCGTACGGCTCTCCACGGGGGCATCCGGCGTCGGAGTCGCGACGTCCCTCGGCCTCGCGTTCGGCGCCCTGGATTACTACGGCGATAACGCTCCCCGGGTTCACGTCGTCGAAGGAGAAGGCGGCATGACGCCGGGCCGCGTCGGCGAGGCGTTCGCCGCGGCGGGAACGGCGTCGTTGAAGAATGCGATCATCCACATCGATTGGAACCAGGCGTCCATCGACAGCAACCGCGTATGCCGGGACGGGGAAGTCCCCGGCGACTATGTGCAATGGACGCCCGCCGAGTTTGCGTATCTGCACGATTGGAATGTCGTCTTCGTGCCCGATGGAAGAGACTTCCAGCAGATCGTCGCCGCGCAGCGGAAGGCGAGAGGACTCGATAACGGGCAGCCGACGGCCATCGTGTACAGGACGACAAAAGGATGGAAATACGGGATTGAGGGGAAAGCCTCCCACGGCGCCGGGCACAAGCTTTGCTCCGAAGGATTCTACGAAGCGGTTCGACCGCTGCTCGATCTCACGGGGGCGGCGCTGCCGGCGTGCGAATCCGGCTGCCAGCGCTGCGAGGGCGGGAACAAGCCGGACGTCGTCGAAGCGTGCTGCTATGAAGCGCTGCTGGTCGTTCGAAAGGCGCTCGAAGGCAACCACCTTCGGGTCCGCGATCTCGCCGGCCGCCTGCTCGGAGCGCGCGACAGGCTCGACGCGCTTTCCCGCAAACCGCGAACCGACGCTCCGGACGTCGGCGCCGTCTTCGAGGCGGCCGGGAAGAACGCGAAAAAGATACCCGATGATCTGGTGCTCGCGCCCGGGACCCAGACCACGCTTCGCGGAGAACTGGGCCGCGTTCTCAACCACTACAACAAGCTCAGCGGGGGCTCCATATTCGCGGCGGCGGCCGATCTGCTCGGATCGACGAGCGTTCTCACCGCCGGAAAGGGATTTCCCGAGGGATACTACAATTCCGCCGCGAATCCCGGGTCGCGGATCCTGTCCATAGGCGGCATCTGCGAGGACGCCATGTCGGGCGTGCTCGCCGGCATGTCGACCTACGGGCGCCATATCGGGGCGGGATCGTCCTATGGGGCGTTTATTGCGGCGCTCGGCCATATCGCGTCCCGTCTGCACGCGATCGGAAATCAGGCGAAGCATGAAGTGTTCGGCTCCCCCTATCAACCGTTCGTCCTCATCTGCGCGCATGCGGGCGTGAAAACGGGCGAGGACGGCCCGACGCACGCCGATCCGCAGCCGCTGCAGCTCCTGCAGGAGAATTTTCCCTTGGGAACGATGATTACACTCACGCCGTGGGATCCGCAGGAGTTGTGGGTGCTCATGACGGCCGCGCTCGCGAAGAGGCCGTGCATCATCGCGCCGTTCGTCACACGGCCCCCTGAAACCGTCGTCGACCGTGCATCGCTGGGATTCGCTCCCGTCGCCGCCGCCGCCAAGGGGCTCTACAAACTCAGCGCCGCCAAGCGGAAACGACCCGACGGCGCGATCGTAATACAGGGAAGCGAAGTTGCGTACGCGTTCATCGAGGTCGCGCTGCCGCTGCTCGAGCGGGAGGGAATAGACCTCGACGTGTACTACGTTTCGAGCGCCGAGCTGTTCGACATGCTGCCCCGAAAGCAGCAGGAAGCACTGTTCCCGCCTTCGGCTGCGGATAGAGCGATGGGCATCACCGGATTCACGCTTCCCACGATGCACCGCTGGATTCGATCCGAGCGCGGCCTCGCGCATACGATGCACCCATTCCAGAAGGGGCGCTTTCTGGGAAGCGGGCAAGCCCACATGGTGCTCGAAGAGGCGGGGCTCGACGGGCGGAGCCAATTCAAGAGGATCGTGCAGTATGTGAAGGATCGGCGGCGAGGATGCTTTCCCTGAAGCATTGAGCGCGCGGTCCGGCGCGCGCGGATACGGATCTGCAAGCGCCGCTTCAGCGGATCAGCACCATCTTGCGCGTCAGCGTCGTACCTCCAACCCTCATGCGGCACAGGTAAACGCCGGAAGCGACGGCATTGCCCTGGAAATCCTTTCCGTCCCAGGAGACTTCCTTGGAGCCGAATTCGAGGCGATCGTCGAGGAGTGCCGCGACGAGCTTTCCCTCCAGGTCGTAGACGGACAGGTTGACATGCTCCCCGCCGGAGATCGGAAGAGCACGGCGACGGGAAGTCCGAGCACGCCGTGGGCGTTTATATGTTGGGCGAAGATGTTGTAGTTATCGCCGTTTCTGTAATCGACCCACGCGAGGATAGCACCGCTCACGAAATGAAGGTCGGATACGAGCACCGGGCCGGTTTGGCCGTTCGAGGCGGTGCAAACGGCTATGGCGTTCGTGTTCCATTGTATGTCGCCGTCCGGATCGATTCGCTGGGCGTATATGTCGTTTTCGCCGCCGTTTCTCGTGTCCTCCCATGCGATGATGGCGCCGCCGGCGTCATCCGCGATCATGACGGGCGCTCTTGTTCCTACCAGCGACTGGACGCAGACGACGGGGATGCCGTTCGCAGCCCACCGAGCCGTTCCGTTTTCGGCGATGCGCTGCGCGTAGATATCGCAGCCGGCGGGAACCGTTCGGTGATCCGACCACGCGATGATCGCTCCCCCCGCTCCGTCGGCGCCTAATTTTTGCGAATCCTGCTTGTCGGTATCCGTGCAGACCGCTATCCCCGAGGCGTTCCACAGCGGCGCACCGTCG
>JACQXT010000068.1:0-3880 GCA_016208665.1 Chitinivibrionia bacterium
ACCCTCTTCGAGGACCGTGATGAAACTCTTGACGATCGACGGATCGAATTGCGAGCCGCTTTTTTCCTTCAGCGTCGCGATCGCCTGCTCGAGCGTCAGCGCGTCCCGGTACGGACGGTCGGTCGTCATGGCGTCGAAGCTGTCGGCGACCGTTATGATTCTCGCCCCGAGAGGTATCTCATCGCCCTTCAGATGATCGGGGTATCCCTTGCCGTCGTAGCGTTCATGGTGGTGCCGGACCAGCGCCACCGTGCCGGACAGGAACTCCATATTCTTGATGATGCCGGCGCCGACTTCGGGGTGGCTCTTGAGAATGCTCCACTCTTCATCGTTCAGGCTTCCCTTCTTGTTCAGGACGTTCTCATAGACGCCGAGCTTGCCGATGTCGTGGAGCACTGCGCCGAAGGTGATGAGCTTCTTCTCCTCTTTCGTCAGTTGCATGTGTTCCGCGATTGCGGTTGCATAATCCGCAACCCGCTCGGTGTGGCCCCGCGTATAGGCATCCTTCGCTTCGATGATGGACACCAGCGTTTTGACCGTGGAAAGATAGGTGGCCTGCAGCTGTTTGAACAGACGGGCGTTTTCCAGCCCGATCCCTGCGGAGTTGCAGATCGAATGGAGGATGCCCAGTTCGAATTTCGCGTACTCTTTCTTGTTCAGCTTGGGGCCGGTGAAGACGATGCCGATGAGTTCCTGCTTCAGGATGATCGGCGTCGCGTATTCGAACACCGCCAGCCGAAGGTCCGGCAGCGTTACGACCCACCGCTTCTCGGGTGCGCGCACTATTTTTTTCGGCTTGTTCTCCTTGAGCAGCCAGTCCGCAAGACTTCCCTTCCGGTCCAGCACGAGGTCGCTGATCTGGTCTTTGTTGAGTCCCTTGACGCCCTGAAGCGTCAATCCCTCGCTCCCTTCGCCCTTCAGCGCAAACAGGGCCATGCTTGCGATCTGAAGCTCCCCGACGATGGTGAGCGCGAGGCCGTTGATCAGTTCCTCCATGTCAAGGAGGCGGTTCAGATCCTGGCTGATGGAGAACAGCGTTTCCATCGAGAGGACCTGTTTCTTCAGCTCCTTATTGAGACTGATGTACTTTGCCTGTTCCTTCAGCACTTCGGATTCGAGCGTGTGCTTCGTTTCCTCCAGCTCTTTCGTCTTGTAGACCCGGTCCAGCGCCCGGTCGATCTTCTTGTTCAGTTCGTGGATCGAAAAGGGTTTCACCAGGTAGTCCTCGGCGCCCCACTCGAGCCCGTTGAGCCGCATGTCGAGATCGGCGTTGCCGGAGAGAAAGAGCACAGGCACCGAATTGCCTTCTATGGAATGGCGGATGCACCGGAGCACTTCGCGCCCGTCGATATCGGGGAGCATCATGTCCAGGATCACCATGTCGGGCGCTCTCTCCCGGAAGCTCGCCAGCGCCTCCTTGCCGCCCCGCGCCGTCTGAACGCTGTATCCGTGCTTGCTCAATGACCTGTTCAGGATGTCGAGTACGTTTTCATCATCGTCAACGATCAGTATGGTGCTCGTCATGCGTGCGTCCTCAAGGGTTGAATAGTTCTTTGTGATTGTAATCCGTCTTCGTGCCGGTGCGGATCTCCTCTTCGACGATGTCGACGAACAGCCGCACGACGTCGGGATCGTAGCGAAGACCCCAGTTTTCTTTCAGGGTATGGAGCGCCTCTTCCTGCATGAGCGCCGGACGGCTGGGCCGGTCCCGCAGCATGGCCGCATAGCTTTCGACGACCGATACGATCCTCGCGCCGAGAGGAATGCCGTACCCCTTGTGACCTTCGGGACAGCCTTCCCCGTTGAACCGTTCATGGTGATGCGCCACGATATCCTGCGTATGCCGCGAGAAATTCATCTTTGCCAGCATTGCGGCCCCGTCTTTGGGATGCCGCTTTATGATTTCCCATTCTTCGTGGGCCAGCTCCCGGGGGCTCCGGAGAATGAGATCGCTCACTTTGATCATGCCGATATCTCTCAGGACGGTCCCCAGCATCAGGTCTTTCATATGCTCCTTCGGATATTCGAGCCTGACGGCGGTCGCTTGGGTGTAGCCGGCCACCAGATTGGTCGTTCCCTTCACGATGGTATTTTCTTCGATGAGCGAGATGAGCGTATGCACGAGTCCCAACGTGCGCTCGCTCTCTTCCTCGATGCGGCGCGTTTTCTCGTAGGATATGGCCGCCTGGTTCATGAGCACCCTGAGGAAATCGGTCCAGTCGCTGTCGAGCCGGTTCCTGATCGATTTGCCGAGGAATACGATGCCCCGCACAGCCTCATGAATGATGAACAGCGCCCCGTATACGAAACCGTGCGCCTTCAAAGCCTTCCTCAGCGCCGGATCCAGGGGCAGCGTATCGATCTCATGTCCCCCGGCGTCGCGCCGCCATGCACCGGTGTCCGCCTGATTCGGCGCAATGGCCGGTAGCGCTCCGTGGCCCGCATCGACGCCCTTGGACCCCGTGCATACGAACGAATCCTTTTTTGCCTCGTAGAATGCGGCGCCCGCCACGCCGATTTGGGCCATGATGGTCAACAGAAGCGCGTCGATGAGGCTTTCCCGGCTTTCGAGGCGATTGAAATCGCTGCTGATCGTCAGCAACGCATTGTAATGAACGACTTTTTTCTTGAGATTCCTGAGTTCGTCGGCCTTGTCCGTTTCGGCGGGCTGTGCGGCCGGCGTCGGGGTTGCATGCGGAGCGTTCCGAACGCGCGTTTCGGACGCGCCTTGACTGTCGCCGTCGTGGCCCAGGATGATGACCCGCGGGGGGTCCGCTTCCGCATCATGCACGGCGGCGGAATGAATGTTCGATCCGGCGGGCTCCTCCGCGGCTTCCTGCGGCGGGCCGGGATTCACGGGGCGGGAGAGAATCTCGTCGACCTCGGCATCGGCCACAACCAGTTCCTCCGCCGCCTGTGCCGGTTCCTCGCGGCGCTTCCCGCCGCCCTCCCGCGCAGCGGCCGCAAACTCGGCCGGAGCAGGGTTGAAATTGACGGTCCCTACGGCATCTTCGATGCTCGAAGCAAAGAGCAGCGTGCCCGCGCCGCCCGCCTGTTTCAAGAACTTGGCCACCGTCGAGGACGCTTGCACAATCGCTATCGTCATGCCGTCGTCGTCCGCCGCCCGTTGGATGATCCGGGCGCAGCCGCCGCCGAGCGATTTGAGTTCGGAGAAATCGAGGACGATCTTGCCGATGGCGCGCTTTTTACATTCCTCGAAGAATCTTTGAAGTGTCTTGTTCTCGTGGTAACCGAGTGTGCCGCCGACCTTAAATACGGCCGCTTCCGAGGAAGAAGCCACCTTTTCTATAACAGTCTTCGTCATCGGCACTCCCGCGTACGGCAGTGAAGCAGGTTCGGAAGAGATCAGGGAGGTACGGTGCTCTTACGCGACTTCTTGAGTTAGCCATTTGTCCAGAACGCTCTTGAGAAAGCGCCATTCGCTTCCCACCTTTTTCGCGGGAATCTTTCTTTCCTTGGCGAGACGGCACACCGTTTTCACGTGCATCTTGAGGTATTCCGCCGCTTCGACGGACGTCATGACGAGATCGGCATCCTCAACGCCGCCGATTATAATGTTTGAATAGTCCGAGTCCTTCCACTTGCTCATTGTATTCCATCCTTGTTTTTCGATTCCTGCTTCGAGTTGTCCCCGAACCTATTGATAGCACGAAGTGTACCAACGTTCGTTCGTTCATCGGGAAACACCGTCCGGCTCCTTTATCCCGCCCGGCCGCTCCAACATACGTCGCCGCGCGGCTTTAACCGGCTCTCCAGGGCTTCTCGAACCCTGTATTATCCGAACACATCCCGTCGCTTCCGGTTCGGCTCGGATGGGGCGCATTGCATAACGCTATTCCGGGATAGCACATTTCTCGCC
>JACQXT010000068.1:3923-6479 GCA_016208665.1 Chitinivibrionia bacterium
GAGAGCCGGAACCTGTCCGGCTGCTTTCGACACCCGTCACGGATTCCCTGAAATAGCCGGCTCCGATCGGTCGTCCGCAATGGCGCCCGGCGGACGTTCGTCGTATCCATCGCTCAGTACCTCGAGGTACCGCTGCAGTATCGTTGCCGCTTCGACCACGGGAATTCTCCCGTCCTCCAGTTGCGCTACTCCGTTCGTCAAGGTGCGCCACGAGGGGATCGATATCTTCTGCCGCATCCCTTCCTCCACATTCCCCGAGCCTCGAACGTAAAACGCCACTCTCTTCTCGAGAGACCCGGCGATCACGATCCTGTCTCCATGCTCGGGCGCGCCGGAGCACAGCAGCGACAGTTTCAACACGGGCACCGGCCGCCCCTCCGTGAGAATATGTTCGCCCCGCGAATCCCTGTGAATTCCCGCGTCGGCGATCTTGAGCACCGCGCACACCTGCGTCGCAGGCATGCAGAACCGCTCCCCTCCTATCCCCCATACATGAAACGCCTGCTTTCCCAGGGAAAGCGGCATCGTAAACGCGAATCTCGAATCATGATCCTCGTCGGGCTCCACCCAGAGCGCGCCGGAGAAACGGTCGAGCTGCTTCTTGACCTCCCGCTAGCCGGGATAGAACGCGAGGTAGTCATCCCTGTCCAGCCGCGAATCGGTAATGAAATTATTGCCGTTATCGCGCACGCACCACCTCAAAGACCCATTCCTCTCTTCGACCTCTATCTCGATCCGGAGGTATCTCTCGGTCGAACGCCGCGAAATATCGCTGAGCATGCACTTCAGAATTTTCGACAGGTCAAACAGAAGCGATACGTCGATCGACATATCCTCCCCCAGGAATCCGATGTCCACCCTGCACCCGTCCCGTTCGGAGAGCGCCGCCGCATAGACATCCAGCACGTGTTTCAAAGGCTCGAGCGTGCTCATCGTGCGGCCGTCGAATGTTTCCGTGTTCATCTCCGCAATATCGACGAGAGACAAGGCGTAAAAATTGATGAGGTGGGACTCCTGGCGTATGGTTGTGAGATCGAAACCCGAAGCATCGACGGTTCTGTTCTTCCATCCGTTCCACTCCCGAAGAAGCCGGCCGATTGCCGCATCGAGCTGGGCGATCATTCCTCCCAGAAACTCGGGTTTCCGGAGCGAGCGTGATTCTGCGGGAGCCTGATCCGCTTCGCCGGCAGGATTCGCGGCGGTCTCCTCGCACGGAGAAGAATCGGAGAGGGCCTGCGAGGTATGTTCCGAGGTATGTTCGGGGACCGCTTCTTCCTGCTCTTCCATTGTCAAGAGGATGGCCACCTCCGCGCGCAACGCATGAAGTTCCTCCGGTGAAGCGACTGATCCGGGATCCCACGCTCCACCTTCCCCGGAACCCGAGAAAGATTCCTCTTTTTCAATGAGCTCCGACGTGATCTGCGCTATCCGCTCGTCCCATACCAGCCCGTCGTTGCGGTACCTGATCAGGAGCAATTCGTAGCTTTCGAGAAGTTCTTTCCAATCGCCGAGAGACAGCAGCGAAGCGCTGTTTGCCATCATTCTCGTGCCGACAATGCATGTATCCATGAGGCCGGCGTCCACCGCCGACTCCGAATTGGTTTCCAGAAGCGTGGTCAGGACGCGGGCATGATTCAACGCCTGCTTGACAAACAGGCCGGTGCTGTGTACGCCTGTTTTCATCGCACTCCTTCTATCTAGGGCCGGCTCCCGGCGTGATGCGGGGCATAATCGACCGCTCCGAGAGCATAGAGATCGAATATCTCTTCGCCGTCCTCTTCCGGCTCCTGCGATCCGCCGCCCTGAGGAATACCTTCGTGCCGTTCCATTCCTCCTCCCCGCCCTGCATCTTCCGCAGGATGCGCGAGGGAATCGAATCTGACTGCGCCGAGATCTCCCTGTTCCGCGCCTTCCGGCCGGCCGCTCGGTGCGATTATCGAATGAGGCCGGGGTTCGTCGGATTCCACTCGCAGGTCGGCCAAATGTTCCGGAATCTCGACCGGTCCGTCGGCAGGCGGTGCCCCATCTTCACGGTGCGCGCTGAAAAATATCCTGCGCTCCCGTTCAAAGTCTTCAGAAGGCGCTTCGCCGCCCTTGGGCCGTCCGGCCGCATTCCGGGAAGATCCAAGATCGACGACTGGATGCTCGGCAATATCCAGGCTTTCATCGAGCGGCATGCCGGTATCGGAGAAATCGGCTTCAGGCTCCCTGCCGTGGCGGAACACGCTCGATGCGGAGCTTTGAATCTCAAACACGCCGTCGTCCATCGCTGCGGCTTCGTGCTCATCGGCCGTTGCCGCCGCTTCCGGCGCGGCCGCTTCCTGCGGTTCCGGAGTCGAATCCCCGCTCGCATGCATTTCGGCATAGGCGCCCATCCGTTCCTCGAGCGTTTGAAAAGCCAAGTTGTATGTTTTTTCCAGGGTCTTGATCGTATCCGCCAGGACGACGATTCTCTCCACCCAAAGCGACATCTTGCTTGCAAGCATGTCTACACTCGACGCCGCTCCGGAATCCTGCTTCAAACCGGCGCTCTTGAGATGGGCGTGTAAATTCGTC
>JACQXT010000038.1 GCA_016208665.1 Chitinivibrionia bacterium
ACGGGTATCCTCAGAAGAGAAACGGGTGGGACCTGCGGCCCTTTTCCCGGATCGTCACCGTGGCCGCTTTTTACGACGCGATGACGTCGCCCCGTGTGTACCGGCCAGTTCCGCTCAAGCCCGACAAGGTGCTCCGCTTCATCCTCCTGCACAGCGGCTCCATCTTCGATCCCTTCCTCGCGAAGGTGTTCATCCAGACGATGGGATTCTATCCGGTGGGAACCGTGGTGGAACTCGATACCGGAGAAAAGGGAATCGTCATCCGCCAGAATCGCCGGGCCGGACTCCTCCGGCGGCCCATTGTGCGCGTGATTCCCGACGAGGGAATCTCCGGAGACGGCGGCGCTCCCGTCGACCTCTCGGTGCGGCGGGACGACCTGACGTACGAGCGGTCCGTCGTGCGGATCCTCGAGGAAACCGGCTATACCGGCCAGAAGGATGCCAACTTCCTCCTGCAGTAACCCGGCCATGCAATCCGAAATATATCTGGAACTATATCTGCGTCCTCTGTATAATTCATTATAGCGCGCGGGCGAAGGCCCTGGACGGGCTGTTTCGCCGCGCCGATTCTATTGTAACGCATTGATTCATATCGAGATAACGGGGCGTTCCCGGGCCGGATCATAGTAAGGAGAAACCAGATGAGAAATAGTTTCGCTGTTGTCTCGAGGTCGGTAATCGCCGCCCTTGTATTGCTGGCGGCAACGGGTGGGCTCGCCTTCGCACAGGAGCATCAGCCCGCCGTCGTCTTTGAGGAAATAATCCACGACTTCGGGACCGTATTCGCGCAGGCCAGCTACAAGCATACGTTCGTCGTGAAGAACGAGGGGAAGGCGGACCTCCTCATCAAAGAAGTGAAGCCTGGCTGAGGCTGCACGGTGGCCACCTTCGACAAGGTCATCCCGCCTGGTCAGGCGGGCAAGATATCACTCGAAATCGACGGCGACAAGGTCTTCGGAGACTTCAAAAAAACCGTCAGCGTCCTGACGAACGATCCCGAACATCCGATGATGACGATTACGCTCAAAGGCGTCATCAAACAGTTTATCGACGTGCTCCCCACGGATCGCGTGTACCTTTCCGGAGTATACGGGGAGAAGGCGGAAAGCGAATTGACGATCTCGTCCCCGGAAATGGGACCCGCCCTGCAGATCACCGGCGTCACGTCGAACATCGACGACAAGATCACCTACAAGCTCGTTCCCACCCCGCAACAGGGAACGTACCGCTTGAAGATCTGGAAGAATCCGAAGCTGCCCGTCGTGAAGACGTGGGGATCGATCACGCTCAACACGAACAGCGAACGCTCGCCGCAGAAGGCGATCCAAGTCAATGTGACGACCAACAGCCTGATTTCGGCCCAGCCGTCCATCATCAATTTCGGCCTGGTCGGCCCGGGCGGCCCGCAGAGCGAGCGCAAGACCTTCGAGAAGTCGATCGTGCTCACCAAGGTGAAAGGGGAATTCAGCATCAAGGGAATCTCGTTTACGGCGAAAAGCTACAGCGCCACCGTTGAAACGTTGGAATTGGGGAAACGCTACAACGTGACCGTCCAATTTACTCCGGATCATGCGCAGCACACTTTTTCGGACGAAATGACCATCAATACCGACGACCCCAACGAGCCGAACGTCAAAGTGCGCCTGATCGCGCGTTCGATTTGATCGATCGCAGTGCGGTCGACCGATAGAAGGCAGTATGGATGCTCACCTATATCGATTTTACGGTATTTGATCTCGAAACGACGGGGCTGGATCCGGGACTCGGCCATAAGATCGTTGAAATCGGCGCTCTGCGCACCGGGCTTGACGGCGGCGAGCGCGTATTCCAGGCCCTTGTCAATCCGGAGCGCCCCATACCGCAGAGCGCCTCGGCGATACACAACATCACCGACGACATGGTGAAGTCGGCGCCTCCGATCGCTGAAGTCCTTCCCTCGTTCTTGGATTTTTGCAGGGACACCGTCATCGTCGCACACAACGCCCGCTTCTTCGATACCTCCGCTCAGGAACATCATTCTGGACAGCGTGAAGCTCTCCCGCCGCTTCTATCCGAACCTCGACAGCTACGCGCTGCCGGCGCTGCGGAGGGTGTTCGACCTTGACCACTCCGAGGAGCACCGGGCGCTGGCGGACGTGCGCGCGACTATGGTGATTTTCAGGAAATGCCTGGAAAAGGCCCGCCAGGACGGCATCGAGGACATCGGCAAACTGCAGGACGCGCAGGGAGGGCCCATCAGTTTTCCCTTGCCCAAGGTTCATGCAAAACCTATTTTATCCTACAAGCTTATACGGTATCTGCTCAAAGCCATGGACTCCGGCCAATCGGTGAAGATCATGTATCAGGATCCGACCGGCGCCCATGAAGAGAGAATGGTTACCCCGCGGCGATTCGTCAAATACGGCATCCATGTGTATATGATCGCATATTGCCATACCTATGGAACGGACGGGACGTTTCGCATGGACAGGGTTGAATTCGCCGAATAGGCGGCCGGACGAGCCCTCGTGTCGGCCGGAAGCGGCGCCGGTGCGGCGTCCTCGAGGCGAAAGCCCGGTCATCATCGACGTACACACTCAATCGAAGGATCCGGAATGAAAAAGCTCATGATTCTGCTGTCGGCGCTGGTTCTGATAACCGCTACGGTGTTTCTTATAACGATTAAATCCGGTTCCGGCGGGCCTCCGGCCGAGGCGACCGGTTCGAGCGATCCGCAGCCCGCTGGGTCCGGCTCGAGCGATCCCCAATCCGGCGACGCGACTTCGCAAGCGGCCTATGAGAAGGTCCTCGAGGAGATCAAGACGCTCGAACACAGCGTGACCAGGGAAACGCCCATGGAGCAAGTGATGGAAGTGTTCGGCCGGGTGGAGCAGAAGCTGGTGGATTTCGCGAGCCGGTATCCCGGCACGGACGAGGCGCAGGACGCCAAGTTTCAGATCGGGCTCCTGAACGCCAACCTCAGCAATGTCGAAAAGGCCAAGCAGTATCTCGAAGATTTCATCGCGAACTCCCCGAATGCGCAGAAATCCAAACTGGGATATGCGCATTTCTTCCTGGCGGAGACGCTCATGAATGAAGACAAGTTCGACGAAGCGAAGAAGCATTACTCGACGTTCATCGAGCGGTACGGAGACGCGGATGCGAACATGCTGGCGAGGGCGAAGGCGAGCCTCGGCGACATGGAGACGATGAAGAATCTGGCGGTCGGAAAGCCGCCCATACCGTTCGAAGTCAAGGGCCTGGACGGAAAGACCATTTCGCTCGCGAAGTACAAGGGCACGGTCGTCCTGATCGATTTCTGGGCGACCTGGTGCGGCCCGTGCAGAAGCGAGATGCCGCACGTCATCAGCCTCTATAGCGAGTACCATTCGAAGGGATTCGAGATCATCGGCATCTCATTGGACGACAACAAGGCAAACCTTGACACATACATCGCGGATAACAAAATGACGTGGCCCCAGTACTATGAGGGAAACAAGTGGAACAACAGCATCGCGAAGCGCTACGGGGTCCGGGCGATTCCTGCGACATTTCTTGTGGACAAACAGGGGAATATCCGATACAAGGCGGTGAGAGGCAGAGAGCTGGCTCGCGCGGTTGAAAAACTGGTCAGCGAGAAATAGCTTCATGCATACACGCACAAGCGGAGCGGGAAGAGCGTCCTGAAGGGCGCTCTTCTTTTTTGTTCGATCGGCGCCACCCGCGCAGCGCGAAGGACAGGCTGTTTCCTCACCCGCGCCCGCTCCGCTCAGCTTCCCGCCTGCGGCGGGCGATCTTCGCTCGCTCCGCGCGAACGGTTCGTCAACAGCCTATCCTTCGCGCTGCTGGCGTCACGCTCTCCCGGCGTCGATGAGCGATTCGATGAGGTCGATCTCGAGAGAGGTTCTTTCGTCCCAGCCGGTGCAGTGTTCGAGGGCGAAGGCCTTCGCGTTTTCTCCCATCTTCCGCCGCCCGTCCGGATCGTCGATGAGCGACGCGACGGCGTCCGCGAGGGCCGGAATGTCGCCGTCCGGAACGACGAGGCCGGTGCGATCGTGCTTGACGAACGATGCGGTGTCGCCGACGTCGTAGACGACCGCCGGCACGCCGCAGAGGAACGCCTCGCAGGTGGGGATCGCCATATTGGTGAGGTTGCTGGTGGAGACGAAGATGTCGGAGGAGTAGAGGAACTCGGGCACGCGCTCGTGCAAAACGGCGCCTTCGAAGCGGACCGCGTGTGCGACGCCGAGCTCGCGCGCAATTCGTTCGCATGCCGTCCGGGAGGGGCCGTCTCCGACGAAGAGGAAGAGCGGCTTCGCGCGGGTTCGTTCAAGTATCCGCGGAATCGCCCTGATGAGATCCTCCGGCCGTTTCGAGGGAACAAGCCGGGCCAGGAAGAGCACGATGCAGTCGCCGGCGGGCGAACCCGCCGAGCTGCCGGCATTCATGCATATCGAGCCGCGCAGGGCGGCCCGGTCGAGACCGAGGCCGGCCCATTCCATGTTGACGCCGTTGGGGAGGAAACGGATCCGCTCCTCCGGAACGCCCAGCTTCATCGCCGCTTCCTTGCCGCGCGTCCCGTCGTTGAGAATGATCCAGGCATCCTGCGGAATCTTGAGCGCGAGTATCTGCTCGAAGTTCTTGAAGACATATCTCCGCCTGCCCCACTCCATGTGCACGAGTTCCATGACTCCGAAGAGCTTCACGCCGAACGGCGTGCGGGTGAGCTTTCCCGCCGCGTAGGTGGAAAGGGGCGTGTAGTGGGAATGGCCGAGAATAAAGTCCGGTTTCCAGCGCACGGCTGCGGCAACCGCGCGGGGAAGGGCGACGACCTGAAAGAGGAGGGGCCAGAGCAACCGCCGCATCCATGTGGGAAGCCGTCGGGTGGCCCGGAAAAAGTTCGGGTAGGAGGAGACGGTGTGCGTTCCGCCGGCCGCGGTTCCATTAGTTTTCCCGCCGTGCGGCGGGCCTTGGATACTTCCGGCGGGAGCCACGACGTGGAGGTCGAAGCCTCTCCCTCTCGCGGTCTTGAAGAAGTAGTAGTCGTCGGATACTCCGGCGCCTTCTCCCAGGGACCAGATGCTCTCCCAGATGGAGATGATCAGGATCTTTTTCTTCTTCTCGCCGTTGATCGTTTGCTCCACTGATTTGAATCGCCTGATCGCCTGACTTACACGATCCTGTTTTCCAGCGAGCCGAGCGAGTCGATGGCCGCCCGCAGGCGTTGCCCCGGACGCAAGAATCGCTGAGGGTTCGCGAACACCCCGACGCCTGCGGGTGTTCCGGTGGACACGATGTCTCCGGGCTCGAGCGTCATGCTGTGGGAGAGATAGTGCACCAGGTAATCGACCCGGAACCGCATGTTGCCGGTATTGCTGCTCTGAACGGTCACGCCGTCGACTTCGAGGGAAATGGCGAGATCGTGCGGATCCCGGATCTCGTCGCTCGTCGTGAGGTACGGACCGAAGGGCCCGAAGCCGTCGAAACTCTTTCCCCGGAACCACTGTTTCTCCCGGAACTGGACGTCCCGCGCGCTGAGGTCCATGAACACGCCGTATCCGGCGATATAGGCCGGAGCGTCATGGTGCGCCACGTTTTTCGCGCGGCGCCCGATGACGAACGCGAGTTCTACTTCATGGTCGAGCTGGGTCACCTCAGGCGGCATCGCGACGGGATCGCGATTGCCGCAGAGGCAGCTCGGCGCCTTCGCGAAGAGCAGCGGCCGTTCGGGAACCTCCTTGCCCTGTTCTTTCGCGTGATCGGAGTAGTTGAGTCCCAGGCAGATGATCTTGGATGGATTGACGATCGGCGGCCCGAGCCGCACGGCGTCGAGGTTTACGAAATTGCCCGCAGGCCCTGAACCGGCCGATTGCATGAGGTTCGCTGCGCGCGGCAGAAGGCCGCGCTCGAGCATGTCACGAACGGTGGCGGGGAGCGTTGGGTCCGCAGCGCATAGATCGAGGATGCGGCTTCCCATGAGGACGCCGGGTCTTTCCTTGCCGCTGGGGCCGAAGCTGACGAGTTTCATGATTCGATGCAACTCCTCCGGGTATCAGGGTGACGCCTTGAGCTTGCGAAGGCGCTCTGCGAAATCATTTTTGTCGACGAATCCGAGGACGCGCAGATCCTTTCGCTCGCCGCCGCGGCGGTCGAGAAAGACGACGGTCGGCACTCCTCTGATGAGGAAGGTTTCCCGCAATTTCTTGACCTCGGGCGACGACGACTCGGTGAGATCCGCCTTCAGGACGACGATATCCCGCGCGGCCTGGATCGTTTCCGGTTGGTTGAAGGTCTTGTGGTCCATCTCCCTGCAGGGCAGGCACCAGTCGGCGTAGAAGTCGATCACCACCGGCGCGCCGCTCCGTTTGGCTTCTTCCAGGATGCGCGTTTCGAACGGCTTCCACGGGAGGCTCTCTCCCGCTTCACGTTGGTATATATGTCCGGGGGCG
>JACQXT010000039.1 GCA_016208665.1 Chitinivibrionia bacterium
ACCGTGGCGGTACAGCTGGCTCGTCATTGAGGGACCGCAGGCCATTCCGGCGATGGCGCGCGCGGGACTCACACCCGAGCGGCCGTTTCGAAGCGGCGCCATCGACGACCTCGTGGAACCTCTGTGCCTGGAGCTCGAGAAGGCGTATCGCTTCGAGCGGTTTTCAGAGCTTCTCCCCTGCGCCATGGCATGGCGTTTCGTGGAAACCCTCTGCCCCACGGACGGACTGGAGACGTCGCCCCGCCCCGAGACGAACCTCGCGGAAAACGCCAAGTTCTTGTTCGACCACGAGTTCAATCAGTATGTCGAGGTCGAAGAGGTGGCACGGCTTCTCGGCGTGACGCGGTCGACGCTTTTCCGTCACTTTCAAGCCTGTTTCGGCGTGTCACCCAAACACTACCTGATGACCGTGCGCGTTGAGCAGGCCAGGCGTCTGCTGCGGCAGACGTCGTCGCCGGTCAAGGAGGTGGCCGCCGTGTGCGGATTCCGCAGCGCGCACTACTTCTGCCGAGTCTTCAGGGACGAGATGGGAATGTCGCCCGTCGCATGGAGAAAACGCGTCGCCTGAAAACGCCGGAGCCAAAACTGGAATGGCTGCCGCGTTTCGCGAAAAGCTACAGGAGAGCGGGCACCCGCGTCAGGCACTCCTCATGCCCGTGATACGCCTTCCGCAAGTCGGCGACCTCTTCGCTGGCCACGGTGCGATCAATCAGCGCGCAGGGCAGGTTCTCCAAAACGGCGGCAGCGCTCCGTATCGCGCCAGGTCTGTGATGCCAGAGCAGGTCGACCGACCAGGGGTTCTCGTAGTATCGCCTCGCCACTGCGGGGTCTGACGTCAACTGGAACAGCCGAACTGAGTGGCGGTGCTGCCTGTCAGTGTCGAAATAATGTACGAGATTGAGATGGTGCGCAGGATAATGGAAACGCTCGGCGAGGCGATCGAGCTTCCTCATATCTGGTTTGGCATCAGATTGCAGCACAAGATGATAGATGCCATGCGGATTGGCCTGGAGGAACTGGTCGCCTAACTGCGCCATCTGGGCGGTACCACGCAGTGTCGACTCGTCGAACAGCACGGTGACCACATTGGCGAGGGCGTCAACCCGCTCGCCCGCCGAACGGATCTTCTTCAACGCGCCGGGGCCGCGCAGATCGAGCAGGCTCACGAAACCGCCCGCGCTCTTCCGCAGGAGCGGCATCACGGGCGGGTGAAAGTCGATGCCCGCCTTCCGTTCAAGCAGTTCTATCGCCTTGAGAATATCCTCCGTGCCCATCGTCGGCGTCGAGAGGGTCCCATCGGGAGGGAAGCTCATGTGGCGCACGCCAAGCTCGACGGCGTTGCCGCGCAACTCGGTGCCCGGCAGGACGGCAAGCGGATAGACTTCCATGGTGTCGGTCAGGCCGAGGGAGTCCACGAAATCGATGGTCCGCGCGAAATCATCTATGCTGTCAAAACCGCCGCCAGAGCTTTGGGGTTCACCGACTGCAGGCCGGCCTCGACCGATCTGATGCCGGCTTTCCGCATCAGGTCGCCCAGTTCAGGAGTGACCAACTCCAACCTCGCCTCGGTGTGGATGGGTATCCCCGAACTATTAGATCGCGCGACGCGCCGTAGATAGTCCGCCACGCCACCACCGAAGTTGAACGTCGGATCCATGAAGTACATCTCGCCGCATTCACTCCGTCGGGCGAGGGCGAACAGGTCGTCAACCATCCCCTCGGGGAAATGGCGAAGCCTGGAGAAACGCTTTCCATAATGACAATAGGCGCAGCGGCCAGGGCAGCCGCGCATCCGTTCGAAGTGAATGATGCTTCCAGAAGCGGGGGCCAGCACCCCCGAAAGGTAGGGGTTCGGCACCGTCGACAAGTCGAGCATGGAGCCGCGTCTCAACGCGTTGCTCCGACAATCACGCCCCGTGTTCCGCCACAGCTCAAAGAAGACGCGCTCCCCCTCCCCCTCCACCCAGACGTCGACGGGAGAGTCGTGAGGAACAACAACGTCGCGAGACACCTCAGGCCCCCCCACGACGACGATGATCGAGGAGTCACGCGCCTTCATCCTTGCCGCCAAATGGAGACTGCGCTCCCTGTTCCAAAGGTAGAGGGTGAAGCCCACAAGGCGGTAACCGTTCGCCAACACCCATTCAACGATGGCGGCGTCGCCGCCATGGTCCGCCAGATCTTGCGGTATGATGTCAATCTCGTCCGCGGCGCGGCCGGCCTGCGCGCGGGCGTAGGCCTTCAGATACCCGGCGGCCAACGGCACGTTGGCGCGGGTATATGCCGAAGACGGATCAGGAACGGGAAGCTGGATCAGGACGGTTTTCATTCGGTCGGCGGCTTCAATGCGCCTTCTTGCCGATGCCGGCAATGGCGCGCAGTTTTTCGACCCACGCGGAGGGGTTCAGAGCTTGGGAGGCCTCGCGGCGTTTGGCGGGCAGATTCCGGTGGGCGACAGTCTGGGCGGTTATCGTGTCGAAGGCCTCCCGGGCATTAGGCGCATCGCCATCGAACACCGCGAACCCCTCGCTATCCAAGGTGTTGTCTTCGATGGTCTGCGCGATTTCCAGAGCTTGGACGGCGGCGGGGCTTTTGCTGGAGAAAATGCGCTTCGTGTTGTTGATGTATTCGAGCGATATTTCAATGTTCTTGAGTATCAGATGCTCGGGACGGAGATCCAGTTGCCCGTCGAGGACCTCCTGCTTCAAGCCTCGCAGGATATCGGCGTGCCACTCCTCTTGAGCGGCGAGCAGGCTCCAGAACTCGGCGTCGCCGGGAAGATGCGACTCGAAAAGTCGGTAGATACTGGCGACCGCCGCCTCGTGCCGAATCAGCTGCTCGATGTAGGTCGACGCCATCAGTTTGTTTGTCATGCGCACACTCCTCCGCTCAACTGTCCTCTGCGTGCTTCGCTGTCTTGGAGCAATTTACTATAGTGACCAACTATATCAAATGAGGCGGGCATCCGTTCGCAACTGTGCCTCGGAGACCGGAACGCTCCAGCACCGGACGCGCATCTTGTGGAGCGACCGCGGCCCCCGGTCGCATCGCATTATCTTGACGCACGCTCGGCCGAAGCCTACAAACTCATCCGCGGCTTGTTTTCCTCCGTCGTGGGGGTAGTTTTACCTGTCTTGGTCCTGTGGAGAAGTAGATGGAAAAAAACACATTAGACAAGGTGATCACCCCCTGCGCCTCAACCACGCCCATGCCTTCCGGCTGGGCACAGGGCGTTTCGCGGGCACGCGCCAGGGCGTTGAAGCCGGGGACCGTCATCAACAACTACCAGATCATCTCGCGGATCGGTCGGGGCGGGATGGGGGTGGTGTATCTGGCCAGGCAGATGAATCTGGAAAGAAACGTCGCCTTCAAGGTGCTCGACGACCATCTCGCGATTGACGAGCAGTTCATCAAGAAATTCTTCAAGGAGGCGCGCTCCGCCGCCTCGCTCAATCACCCGAACATCGTCCACGTCCACGACGCCGGCACCTGGGAGTCACACCTACATTATTTCGTGATGGAGTACATTGAGGGGGAAACGCTGGCCGACCGCATCATCCATGGCGGCCCCATCGACTTCAAAGAGACCATCGACATCGCATTGCTGATCGGAGCGGGGTTGAAGCACGCATGGACGGTCCAGAAAATTACGCACGGCGACATCAAGCCGGAGAACATCATTATCACGAAACTGAAGGAAGTGAAGATCGCCGACCTCGGTTTGGCGAAATCCGTCTACGACAAGCAGGCGGATAGGCAGGAGATCATCATCACCCCGCTCTACGCGCCGCCCGAGATCGTCTCAGGCGCGGCGCTGGTGGCAAATCCCCGCACCGACATGTACTCGCTCGGAGCGACCTTGTTCCATATGCTGGTCGGCGCGCCGCCTTTCGACTCGGTCGACCCCGAACTGGTGATCGAAAAACACATCAAAGAGGCTCCGCCTCTGGCGCACACCCTCAAACCTGACCTCCCCGTCAAACTCTCTCTCTTCGTTAACAAACTTTTGTCGAAGAAGATTGAGGACAGACCCGCCTCATGGCATGAGGTGACAATGACGCTTGAGGAGATCAGGCGACATCCCTACGAGATCGCTGGACACTCCGCGAACCACAGGCAGGATGCCCCTCCTTTCCCGCCTCCCAAGAGGACCTGGTGGGGTCTTGTGTATCTGAGGACGCTCCTGGACTGGATGCTTTCTTTTCTGCTGAAGGCGGCCTTGGTGGTGCTCGTCGCCGTCGCCATGCTCTATTGCGGCAGTTGGCTGGCGAAAAAAGACCTCAAC
>JACQXT010000040.1 GCA_016208665.1 Chitinivibrionia bacterium
CCCTGAACAGTCTCGCGACTTCCGCAAATCCTTCCCGTTCCGCCTTCTCCGCAAACAACGAATACTTCATGTGGGCCTGGCTCTCGCCTGCGAACGCCGCCTCGAGATTGACCCTGGTCATTTCCAGCATCGCTTGCCTCCTTGCAACTATTCGCTAACGCTCATGTACGATACACGATTGGCTCATTATGCGCAACGGTTTTTGGGCTCGCGCCGGAGAGCGGCGCGCCGCAAACTGGGTTCCGGCGACCCACCAAAAGCAAGCGGCGAGGGCCGTCACCCTCGCCGCCTGAACCTGTGCTGCTTCGATACTGTGTTTGCAGAGCGCCGAAAAATTTAGCGATCCCGATCGGTGACACCCATCCCGCTCCTGTCCGGGTAGGCCGGGCGGGCGGGTTTCACGTACGGATTCCGGCTGATCTCGGCCTGCATGAGATCGATGGCCGCGTCCAACTGCGGATCGCCGCCGCCGACCATGAGAGCGGGATCGTCCACCACTTCGATATCGGGGTCGACGCCGTGCCCCTCGATTCCCCACGTGCCGTTCTTCTCGAAGAAGGCAAACGTCGGCGCGCTCGTATACCCGCCGTCGATGAGCCCGGGATTGCCGCTCATGCCGACGAGCCCGCCCCATGTCCGCATGCCGATGAGCTTGCCCACGCCCGCTGCGCGGAACCAGAAGGGGAAGTAATCGCCTCCGGAGCCGGCAAGCCCGTTGATGAGCATGCACTTCGGTCCGTGGTGCGCATCGGGCGGCCAGACCATGTCGTCCTTGGTATCGCGCAGCGCCCAGTAGTTCGCGACCGGCCTGTTGAGAAGCTCGATGAAGCGGGTGGGAATCTGCCCTCCGCCGTTCCAGCGCTCGTCGATGATGAGCGCCTGCTTCCGCGTCTGGCCGTGGAATTGCCTCACGAGTTCGTTCTGGCCGAAGACGCCCGTGTTGGGAACATAGACGTAGCCGACGCTGCCGTTCGTTTTTGCGTCCACGTAGGCGCGGTTCTTCTCGACCCAGGCGCGGTACCGCAGGTCTCCCTCGTTGTTGAGGAGCTTGACCAGCACGTGGCGGGCCGTATCGCTCATCTGCGGCTCCGCGCTCACCGTGATGGCCGCGGTCTTGCCGGCGAGACCCTGAAACGCGGCCCAGGGGTCCTTCGACGTATCGAGCCGGAGGCCGTTGACCGCGAGAAGATAGTCTCCCTCCTTGACGCCGCTTGCCGGCTGGCTGAGAGGACCGCGGGCGTCCACGTCCCACGCGGTCTCCACCGGCGCCCGTTCCTCGTCGCCGCCGAAATAGTACGCGTGCCCGACGTTGAGCTCGGAGATCATCTCGCGTATCACGTAGCTCACGTCTTCGCGCGACTGGCAGTCCTCGAGCATCCGCTCATACTGCGCCTTCACGCCCTTCCAGTCGACGCCGTGCATATTCGGATCGTAGAAGAAATCCCGCTGGATTCTCCACGCGTCCGTGAATATCTGGCGCCACTCTTCCATCGGATCGATTTCGACTTTCATATCCGCGGTTGAAATGACGTTCTCCATCTTCTGATCCGGTTTCGCGTCGATGATGGCGAATTTCCTGTCTTTGGATACCAGCAGCTTCTTGCCGTCGGCCGACATGGAGAATGCGCCGGTTCCTTCGAAAACCGTTTTTACCTTTTCCTTCTCGTTCTTCAGATCGAGGAGCTGGATCGATCCATCGCCCTCTTGCCCTCTGACGGGCTGGCGGCCGAACACGAGCTTCCCCTCGTCGTTGACGCAGAGGTAGCCGAAACCGCCCCTCGGAACGGGCAGCTGCACCGCGCGGTGCTCGAAACCATCGATATCGATCTTGATAGGTTCGGGCTCTTTTTTCGCATCCTTGCCTTCGCCCTCGTCCTTCGCCTTCGTCGAGTCCTCCGCTTCGCCTTTCTTCTCATCCTTCTTGTCGCCCGATGCGTCGTCGCCGTCCTTCTTGTCGTCCCACTTCTCGTCGTCGCTTTCGGGCTTCAGCGGGGATTCGACGTCGTTTCTCAGCGGAACGCAGAAAAGAAGATCGGTGTCGGCGTAGATCCACGTCGTGGCGATGTCATCGTACATGGGCGAGGAGAAATCGCGGTTGCTCGCGAAATAGAGATACTTGCCTTCCCGGTCGAACACAGGCCACGAGTCGTAGAACATACCGCTCGTCACCATGTGCTTGTCGCCGGCCGGCACATCATACAGCCAGACTGCCGACGGACGCGTCATGGCGGCAGGCCGGCTCCATGCCATCCAATTCGAATCATGCGACCAGCTCACGGGCGAGCGGCCGTTATGCGGCGTCTGATCCAGTTCCTTGACCACGGTGGTTTCCGCATTGGCGAGGAACAGCCTGCCGTTCTGATCCCAGAACGTGAGCCACTTCGAATCGGGCGACCACGTACAGTCGAAGAGAAATCCCTTGCCGTGGCTCGTCAGCCGCTTCGGCTCGCTCCGGCCGTCGGATTGCAGCATATAGAGCTCGTACTCGCCAGACGCGTCGGAGAAATAGGCAATCCACTTGCCGTCGGGGCTCCATGCCGGATCGCGCTCCGCCGAGCCGGCCGTGCGGCTGAGATTGAGCGCAGCGCCGTTCTTGGCGGGCAGCGTCCAGATATCGCCCCGCGCTTCCGCCACCGCACGCTTGCCGGTGGACGAGATGTTTCCCGAGGACACGAGATCGGAGGTCTGGTGGGTTTGCGGCCTCAGCTTCGGGCGGTCGCCGGGGATGGTTACCTTTACCTTCTGCGTTTTCTCCGTCGCGAGATTGAGAAGGTAGAGATCCGATCCATATTGAAATACGATCTCACCCTCGCCCTTTGCGCCGGGGCCGATCGCGGGCCACTTCACGTCGAAGTCTCTGAACGTCGTAACCTGCCGCCGCTTATCTGAATCGGTGTCGAAGACCCAAATGTTCAGCCGGTGGCTCGAGCCTTCATCGGACAGGTAATACACATCTTTGCCGTGCCACATCGGTTGGGTGTCGGTCCCCTCCCAATCCGTAATTTTCCTGGAGGTCAGCTTCTCGAGATTGAGGAGCCATATGTCGGTCGCCATGCCGCCGCGGTACCGTTTCCACGTGCGGAAGTCTGCGGTATGAGGGGTATAGGCAAGCCATGTCCCGCTCGCGTCGATCGCCCCCATCGCCCCATAGGGAACCGGCATCTTCACCGGAAGTCCCCCCGTAGCCGGAACGACGAACAATTCCTGCGCGCGGGGATAGTCCTCCATTCCATATGCGAAAAACATGAGGCGCCCATCCGGCGTCCAGTCGCTCAGATTCTCGAACGCGGGATGGTGGGTGACGCGAAACGGCACGCCGCCTCCGACCGGCACAGTATAAAGGTCGGTATTTCCGTCATAGTTGCCGACGAACGCAATGGCGGCCTCATCGGGGCTGAAGCGGGGGAACGTCTCCTGTCCCGGAGGGCTTGCCAGCGGGACGGCCATACCTCCCTCGCGCGGAACCAGCCAGAGATCGTTGGCATAGAGAAACGCCACATGTGTTGAACTCACATCGGGGTAGCGCAACATGCCCGCGTGCGGTTCGACGGCCATCGCCTGAGGGGCCATGGCCGAGACCAACAGTACGAGCAGGGTTGCAGCAAGCAGGTGCCTGTAAAGCATGCGCAATCCTCCTTGAATCGGTGTGAAACAGCCTTCGCAAACGGGATTATTAGAATTGTATACGCACGAATGCGCCGAAAGGTTCGCCCATCGGTCGGAAGACAACAGTATAACCCGGATGTTCAAAACATGAAACTGGAATCCGTATTTGCATTCAACCCGGTTATGCCTATACTAGACTGCTGCAACTCAGGAAATCTCAGGCGACTCAGTGGGCCGGCCGCACGCTGGACGAGGCGCTCCGGCTCGACCCCTACACGCACCCCCCCAGAGGAGGTATCCCCGCCATGAAAATTCTGCAGATCGGCCTTCCGGCGGCTTTTTTACTGGGCCTTGTCCTGGCCGGGAAAGCGCCCGCAGGCGATATTTTCCCCTACCCGATACATTCGAAACGGCTTCCGAACGGACTCACCATTGTGCTGGTTCCGTTCGACAGCCCCGGCATCGTCGCTTACTACACGATCGTCCGCGCCGGTTCGCGAAACGAAATCGAGCCGGGCCTGTCGGGCTTTGCGCATTTTTTCGAACACATGATGTTCAGAGGAACCGAGAAATATTCGCCCGAGGAGTATAACGAGCTTTTCAAGGAGCTCGGCAGCGACGCGAACGCATTTACCACCGACGACTATACCTGCTACCACACCGTCTTCGGCGCGGCCGGCCTGGAGCGCGTGATCGAGGCCGAGGCGGACAGGTTCCGGAACCTCAAGTACTCGCTCCCGGCGTTCCAGCAGGAGTCGAGGGCGGTGCTCGGCGAGTATTACAAGAATTACTCCAATCCGTCCTCGAAGATGCACGAGAAAATCAGGGACACCGCCTTCGAGAAGCATACGTACAAGCACACGACCATGGGATTCCTCGAGGACATCAAGGACATGCCGAACCAGTACGAGTACAGCATCGAGTTCTACAATCGCTGGTACCGCCCGAACAATGTCGCCGTGCTGGTCGTGGGGGACATCGACGTGGATCGCACGTTCGGGTTGATCGAGAATTATTACAAAGATTGGGAGCCGGCCCGCTACGATCCGGCGTATCCCGTGGAACCGGCGCAGAAAGAGTTCAAACAGGCCCGCATCGAATGGGAAAACGAAACGCTTCCCTATATTTCAATCGCCTATCACGCGCCGGCCTTCGATCCCGCATCGAAGGACAACGCCTGCCTGGACATCCTCGCCCAGCTGGTCTTCGGGTCCAACAGCCCGCTCTACAAGAAGCTGGTCATCGAGGACCAGAGCGTCGAGTACATCCGGTCGTTCGTCCCCACTCGCCGCGATCCGTATCTCTTCATGATCGCGGTCCGCGCAAAGAGAGACGACCGGATCGATGCCGTGAAAGACCAGATCTATGCCGCGATCCGGGACGTCCGGGAAAACCCGATCGATCCCGCAAAACTGGCGGCGATTCAATCGAGAATCAGGTATTCGTTCGCGATGTCACTCGACACCGCATCTTCGATCGCGCGCAGCCTGGCGGATTATATCGAGCTGACCGGCAACCCGCGTTCGGTCAACGAATTCTACAAGCGGTACGAAGAAGTGACGCCGGAAGACATACGGATGCTCGCAAGGCGATGCCTGCAAGAAAGCAACTGCACCGAGGTGACTTTGACGGGGGTGAAGAAGTGATGAAAAATCCGGCTCGCTTTTGTATACTCCTCTGCATGCTGTTCCTCGCCGCCATGGGTACTCCCGCATGGCGCTCGAATGCCGACGGAGACATCCCGGCCGTCCTCCTGCCGATCGAGCATTCGCCCCTCATCACGTTCAGGATACAGTTCGGT
>JACQXT010000069.1:0-6708 GCA_016208665.1 Chitinivibrionia bacterium
TCATCAACAAAAAAACTTCCCGACGCGGAAAAGAATATCCCCCTCGCAATTCCTCAACCATCAAGGAGTTACGCGAACGACCCAGCACTTCACAACTATCTGGACGCTGCAACGGAAATCGCTTCCCACGTCCAGGATTCAATGTGGACAGATTAGACCGAGAGGGCCGGTTTCTATACTATTGGTGAAACCAAGGTCGGGAAGGACGGCTTATCTTCCGGTCGCTCGGGTAGGCACACCGTCAACGGACCTGAGCGACAGGATTAGCTTCCCTTTGGCAGGTCGGTCTTCATTCTCCGGTAGCGGTCGGCGTTGGCCGTTAGGTTGCCGGGAAGCGGGGTCATTTCGGCAATCTGTTGTGCTGCGTTCTGGATTCGCTCCTGAGTATCCGGGTGCGAAGAGACAAGCTTCTCATAGCTGCTGGCTTCCCCATGGGAGCTGCCTATTGCCGCAAGTTTGTCGAACATCCCGAGCGCACCCTTGGGATCATAGCCTGCCTCCACCATGTACTGGATGCCATAGTTGTCGGCCTCACGTTCATTGTCACGAGAATAGCCGGCAAAGATCAGTGTCATGCCGGCGCCGATGGCGGCCTGCATTGCCTCGCTGGCTCCGTCCTGTCCGAAGACCAGTTGATAGGCCATGGCCACGCCCAGGGAAGCCTGCAATCGCTTGATTCCGTGGCGGGCCACTACGTGAGAGATCTCGTGTGCCATCACCGCGGCCATCTCGGCCTCAGAGTCCATCTCACGCAGCAGGCCGGTGTAGAAGTAGACGAAACCGCCGGGGGCGGCGAAGGCATTCACCTGATCCGATTCGATGACTTTGAATGTGTACTGGATGTCGGTGCGATCACACACCGCCACGATCCGCTGCCCGACTTCATTGACATAGGCCTGCCACTCCGGGTCCGCTAAAAGCCGCTCCTGGCTCTCGACCTGCTCGGCCATGCCGGCGCCAATCGCCACTTCCTGGCCCGAAGGAATGATTATCAGCGATTTCTGGCCCCCGGGACCAGTGGTGGCACAAGAAAGTACAACCATGCACAATGCTATCAGTATCAGGCATGTGTTCTTCATTATCGCACATCCTCCTTCACCGCTTGTCCAAGTCACTTCTCAAAGTTTCGAGCGCTCCGCAAGATCACCGATGATCGGCAGCCGACAACTTCTCCCCTGGACCGCCGCTGCAATCCCAGCGATGGAAAAGCCGACCGCCACGAGGAGAATCCCTTTGAAGACTAGATCCGATATAATGTCCACGAGAAATAGCACCGCCACCAGCTCGATCAGGAACAGAATCACTCCCTGCCGAGCATGCCCTCGGGCCTCGTGTCCCTCTTTTAGTGTGAGAAGCGGCACGAAACAAAGAATAGGGATATAGGCCATGATAGCGGCGATGCGGCTGTCACCAGTGTCCAACAGGTCAAAGGGACTCCGGTCATCGTCGGTGTCTCCGTCAGTCTCCCTCTCCGGCGGCGGCCCTTGTGGCTTCGGTTCATCCTTAAAGAACGACTCCGTCATCCTTCACTCCATCGTGTGTGGCTCAATTGGCTATCCTGAAGGCCAAAACAACTCGTTGCCGGGTGATGATACTTCAAACTCAAGATCCTTGGCGGCAGGCCATTGCTCCAAGACCTCTTCTCCATCCAACACGATCACTCGAAACGCCACTCGACCGACGCCGTTGTCAAGAATCGTGTTCCGTTCCACCGCCAATTCTGCTATTTCGGCCACCCGGTACTCAATCGCCGACTTCTCGTCCTCGCGGCCGGCGGCATCGGGTATAATGGCAATCACTTTGGGCCGAGAACTGTTGAACGAGATTAGGATCTTCCTACCTCTTATCGATTCTAACGCCTTCTCCGATCTGAAGTCAAGCCGAATGTAAACGTTGCGGTGATCGTAAGCGAAGTAGATTGCCGAGATAAGACAATTGGTGTGATGCATGGTGCCGCTGCCGAGCAAGCAGTCGTAGTGGCCGGCCCCCGCCCACTCATAGAAGTGGGTCAGACGCCCGTCGATATCGGGCGTTAGAAGGCAGTCGGGCGGTACCGGCGTAGAGGTTTTGACCGGGCCCTGGATTGGAATCAGCAATTCGATTGGTGTCTCCAGACCCAGGAGGTCGTAGACCGCCGTCAGGTGCCTGCGGAAGAGGGCATCGAATCGACCATTGTCGACGCCCCGATGTTCGTCGCCATACCACCAAAACCAGTCTGACCCTTCCGCGATGTAGATTTGATTCCAAGCCTGCGCCAAACGTTGGGGGTCATAATCACGGTGACTCTTGGTGAACTCCTCAAGGACGTCCCGAGTCGCCGCAAGCAGATCCCAGGCGGCGTTGTCCTCCGGGTGTCCGATCCAAATTCTAAAATTGTGATTGATCCAAGATCCCGCGTACAAACTCTGCAGCGGCCTGGCCGGGAGACGTGCAGCTTCGCCAAACGTCACCGTTTCGATCAGCGGATCGACTGACAAGCTCCGATACAATTCTCGCAGGAAGGCGGTGCCGTCGTCGGGAAAGAATTCCCACGCGTTCTCACCGTCAAGCACGACGGGGACAAAACAAAGCCAATCCGGTCGGACAGGCCGTGATCCCGAAACAGGAGCCTGAGGCCGTTGGGAAGTTCATGAACCAGGTGGGTTGGGTTGACGGAAGACTCCCCAGATGATGCGCCCGGCGATCGACGCAACACTTCTTCGTCCGATGCCAGCCACTTGATTCCCCGTGCAGCAACCAAATCGGCCACGGCCTGCGACACGGAGCCCTCAGATGGCCACATTCCAGATGGTCGACGTCCAAACAACTCTTCGAATCGATCCATCGCCGTATCGATCTGGCTGGCGGCATCTTCGGGGTGCTGGAACCGCCGCCGCGGCAACGTCAGGCGCGGGAGAGCTTCCAGGGCCGACTGGGCAGCGATCAGCAATGGGAGAATCGGATGGTAATAGGGCGAAACCGATATCTCAATTCGACCGGCCTCAAGCGCCTCTCTGTAAATAGGGATGATTCGACCTAGGTGTCGAAGTTGCCAATCGAGCAATCTCTGCTTCTGTGACTCGCTGAACTGCCTGCCCTGTTGGAACAGCTCGTCGATCGGATCCTCATCGCGGTATCGCGGGTCCACCCAAACCAGGTTCGACCACACCTGAAGGTCCCTAATCTCCTCGGCGGAAAACAGCGACGGCAGGATTGTATTGTCTGTGACACTCCTGGCCTTACGGAATAGCTGTCGATAGCGCACGTACGGCTCAATCATGGTTGCTGGGTTGGCGGAAAAGAAACTGCCCAGAATTTCGGCGCGCTGGGAGGGAGTTATTTGGTCGGCCGGGAGGCGACTGAGTTGCAGGTGAGGGTCGCTGCCGCCCCGACCATAGAGTTCGATTTGGTCCACCAAGCTGGGGACGATGTTGAAGGTAACCTTGATTCGCTTGAACTCAGTCGCTGCCTGGACCATATCCAGGTAGTCTTTGACGCCATGAAGCCGCACCCACGGCATAGCCAGACGGTTGGAACCTGGCTCCCGGTAATTGGGCTGATGCATGTGCCAGAGCAACGCCAGCTTGATGGGCTTGGTAATCGGCACGGCCAGCCCCCTTGCGGCTGGAGATGGAAACTAGCCCGGGAACTTCTCGCCAAATATCCGGGCGGCTCGATTGGCCAGTTCCGTTCCCTTGAATTTATCCTGAAGTTCCGTCAGGAGCCCGCGGGCTTTCTCCCCGTCGTTTAGCTCGACATAGCACCGCAGCGCGGCTAATTGGTAATCGCCTGTCAGTGGGCCATCGGAGAACTCATCGATCGCCTGGACGTATCGCGCGGCGGCGTCGGCGAATTGACCCTGATTCTCAAGCGCCCCGGCGATTCCGGCATGAGAAGCCGCTCTCATGAGTTTGTCGTCGCGGTATTGTGACAGGTACAGCTCGAAGTACCGCACCGCTTCGGGGTAGTTGCGCTGGCGAAGGCTTAGTTTGCCAAGCAGGAAGGTAGCTTGTTCGGCTACGTCAGTACCGTCGTGCTCATCGAGAATCCCCTGCATGGCCATTGAGGCAACCTGGTTGTTTCCCTGGCGGTAGTCCAACAGAGCCCGGGCAAACTGCGCCGCGGCGGCCTCACGGGAAGTCTCGCGCGACCGGGCGTAGAAACACCCGCCACGACCAGCAAAATCAGGGCGGCGGCACCAATCGCCACAAACTGCCAACTCTCTATGAACCAGGTTCGCGACTTGAGCATGAACGCCGTAAACTTGTCTTCTTTTATCTGTCGTTTGGTCAGCTTGACCTTCTGCTGCATCTTTACTCCTTATGCGGCCAGATTGCCTTGTGGGATTATCGGCAGACGATACGAACGGAGTTAGCCGCCGGGCGCCTGATCTCAAATAACGCCGACTTCTATCGATTGCCGGCAACTTCCGGGAGTCAATGGCTAAAAATATCCTGTGAAAGTGAATCCCAGATGATGGTTCTTTATCTTAGCGTCGATTTCCTCGGTTTCGAAATCACGACTCAGGTTGCTGTATGTATAGGCCCAATCCAAGTGTATCTGGCTCCAATGAAGCCCGGTTCCAAGCGACAAGTTGGTCCGGACCGGTGTCCCATCGATATTGGGCATCGGCATCGGATGGTCAGCTTCACATACTCGCAGCCGGCACGCACGATCATCACGTTGTTCCAAAGAGCATCCTGTTCCGTGAATGTTTCCTCAGTCTGGCCGGACTGATCGAGCCGATACGACTCGCGTACTTTAATCTCCGAGCTTCCGAAGCCGCGGTACTCCAGCGTCATCGCAAGCAACAACTGCTCAGTGGCCTGATAGCTGGCTCCGGCACCAATCATGAGTGGCATGTGATACTTCACGAGCATATCGTCGTAGAAGGTGGTGTCGGTGCCCTGCTCGCGGGGATAGCCATTGATACTCGTGACCAGGTATACGGACTGATTATGATTGAGATTCAGATCGAAGGGCGTCCGGATCACGAGACCGGCCGTCAGCTTGTCGTGCGTGTATTTCACCCCAAGATTGAAATTAAGTCCGGAGAACTTCGTCGAGTCGACCTGATAGAAATCCTCCGTGATCAGCGACGACTGCTCGCCCGGAGGCATCGGGAAGCCGGGAATATTGTTGGTGCGGAATCTCTCGAACTCACCACGACCAGTATAGACATTAACCCCGAGCCCAACCGCGACGCGTTCATGCACACGAGTACCCAGTGCAAAAGTAACGGTGTTAACAGCACCCTTGGCCTTGATCAGGTCGTCGACCGCCACGTCAAAAGTATCGATCTGGATGATGTTGTTGCGAACAACGAAAATCGGTGCACGAGCCGTCTCGTGCCAGCCCATCTCGAGAAGATCTTCGAAACTCCGATTAAAACTGAATGACCCGACCAGTGGCCGACCCTTGAATCGGAATGGCGCAACGAAATCAACGCCTGAGAGAGCGCTCAACGAACTCTGATGGTCTCTGCGCCACACGTTACTGGCGCTAACGGAATAATCAGTGTAACCGGCCGGAGAGGTAGCGCTGTAGCTCAGACCTAGCATAGGCCCCTCGAGCGTCACCAGACCTGCAGGGTTCCAGGTACCGGCAGTTATGTCGTTAGAGATCGCGATGAATGCGTTGCCCATCCCCTCGGCGCGCGCGCCCCCGCCCACGAAGTCGAAGTTCAGGTAGTCCTGATAAGAAACTCCTTCGAACGTAAACTGATTGTCGGACTGAGCTGCCAAACTCGAACTCAGCGCCAATATTGCCGCCACCCCCATCAGACACTTCTTCATTAGCCACAACTCCTATTGCTAACCACAATACTTCTCATCCCAAGCAAAGACGCGGATTACCCGCAGAACAACCAACAAATATATGGTTGGGCCAAAACCATGTCAAACTATTTTGAGTCAATTGTTGAGTTCTAACCCGTTACAAAAGAATGGGTTGCCCAACGGGTCGACCGGTGGTGGCCCGGGCATAATTGGCAAGGTTCGGATAGAGAAATACCCCCGGCAGGAATTGAACCTGCGGCACACGGTTTAGGAAACCGTTGCTCTATCCAACTGAGCTACGGGGGCGAATCGAATACAAGCTACGCGGTTCCAGGGAAAAAAGCAATTGCGGACTACTCGGAATCGTATGATATGAGATACTCAACAGGGTACCCGGCCAGCTTTTCGCGCCACGGCAAGAAGGATAGATCGATTACGGCCGCCACACCGGCGACAGTGCCGCCAAGCTGCTCCACCAACTTGCAGGCGGCCACTAGTGTCCCACCGGTGGCGATTAGATCATCGACTATTACAACCCGGTCTCCATGGTTGACGGCATCGGCGTGCAATTCCAGGCTGTCGTGTCCGTATTCCAGCTCGTACTGATGCGAGATTGTTCTGGCTGGCAGTTTACCCGGCTTACGCGCCACAACCAAACCGATGTTGAGTCGGTCGGCCAAGGGCGCGCCAAACACGAATCCACGCGATTCGATTCCCAGGATAACAGAAGGCTGCCACGGGCGGACGCGGCTCTCCATCATGTCGAGCGCCTTTCCAAATCCTTCTGGATCCTGAATCAGCGTCGTGATGTCGTAAAAATTAATCCCCGGCTTAGGAAAATCCGGGACCGAACGAATGTACTTTTTGAGGTCGTTCATGGCGTCTCTATCTATATGTGCCGATGGCCTGTCCCAATCTGGAAGTCGTGGTAGCCTCCGGAGAACGATTTCCA
>JACQXT010000069.1:6727-7623 GCA_016208665.1 Chitinivibrionia bacterium
ATCTTCGATAAGCGCCTCAATTGCGCCGCGGTCACCTTCGACCAGAACCGACACCGAACCATCACTCTCATTCCTTACCCACCCGGTGAGTTGAAGAGACAGAGCTTTGCGCAAACAGAAATAGCGGTAGCCGACACCCTGCACCAGGCCGCAGACCCGAAGGTGCGCCCCGACCGAATTCAACGCTTGTCCACCCCCAAGATTTCTTCGGCATACTTCATCGCGAGCTCGGCCGCCTGTTCCGGCGATTCGGCCTGCTTAATCTCCTCACTGAGCCGCCAGGCGCTGATGGAAATAACTGGCTTCTTGGCTTGGAGCGCAAAAGCCATCTCGCTTAGAGTGCCGTACTTGCCCGGAAAGGCGATGACGACGTCGGCGGCCCGCACCACCAGCACGTTTCTGGCCTCGCCGAATCCGGTGGGAATCGGAAAATCGATGTAGTCATTGGCATCCTCCTTATAAAGAGACGGAAGGATACCAATAGTGACGCCGCCGGCCTCTTTAGCTCCGCGCGCGGCTCCTTCCATGATTCCGCCGAGACCGCCACAGACAAGTACTCCCCCATGCTCCGCAATGTACTTGCCAACAACCGCGGCCATCTCGCGCAGTTTCTTTGAGCACTTCCCCGCCCCAACAACAGCTATCATCGGCTTGCGATCTGCGGACATCTAACTGATCCTTTCCTGGCGCCGTCATTGTTTCGTGAGTGTCGATGTGAGAAGCCCTCAGCATCCCTGGCGGCAAATCAAATCGGGGCGACTGGATTTGAACCAGCGACCTCTTAGTCCCGAACCAAGCGCGCTACCATCTGCGGCACGCCCCGAACGATTTGATTGCAGAGCAGTACAAAATAGGTCATTACCCTATCTTGTCAACTGTTTTGTGACGAGCCGATC
>JACQXT010000085.1 GCA_016208665.1 Chitinivibrionia bacterium
CAGTGCAGTTCAGTGGCTGGATGTAACATATTGATAATCAGTCAGATATACGGGATTGAGAAAGCCCTAAATGCCCCGATTTAGATGCCCCAACTGTGTTTCGCCGGGTTCCGCCACGATTAGTTGTGGGGGGTTTGCCACACCCGATGGGAACCGACCCGCGGGCCGAGCATTACGGTATAGGCAGAGGTTCAAAAGCAAGTTCAGCTAGTGGCGATTAGGCCTTGATCCGGGATCGGGAAGATGGTTATATCCCTAGTCACAAGCCATATTCGGCGGGAGCAAGAGAATGCCCAAAGCAGCAGAAGTGTTCGTCAAGGCTCTTGAAAATGAAGGTGTAGAGTACATATTCGGTGTCCCTGGCGAGGAGAATATCGATTTCCTTGAAGCAGTGCGAAAATCGCGGATCAAGTTCATTCTCACGCGCCATGAACAGGGGGCCGGATTTATGGCCGATGTCTACGGTCGGCTCACTGGCAAAGCCGGGGTCTGTATGTCAACGCTGGGTCCGGGCGCGACAAACCTGCTCACTCCTTTGGCCGACGCACACCTGGACCGGGCGCCGCTGGTAGCAATTACCGGCCAGGCGGACACGCTTCGGATGCACAAGGAATCGCATCAGTACGTGGACATCGTTTCGATGTTCCGGCCCTGTACCAAGTGGAACACGCGCCTGGGGCGGGCCGACATGGTCACCGAGGCGGTTCGCAAGGCGTTCAAGCTGGCTGAGGCTGAGAAACCCGGTTCTACACACTTGGAGTTTCCCGAAAACGTTGCCGACGAGGAATGTCATCAGCCGCAGTATTTTGAGGTCCGTCGGGTGCGTCGTCCGGCTCCCGATCACAAGGCATTGGAAACGGCGCTAGCTTTGATCGCCCGATCCAAGAAACCGCTTATTCTGGCCGGGAACGGGGCAATCCGAAAACGAGCCACCCGGCAACTGCGTCTCTTTCTATCCAAAACCGGCATGGCCGTTTGCAATAGCTTTATGGCGAAAGGAGCCGCCGGGGTCGATTACCCTTTCAACCTCTTCACCATCGGCTTGCAGTCGCGCGATCACGTCGCGTGCGCTATCGATGAAGCCGACCTCATCATCTGTCTGGTCTACGATATCGTCGAATACTCGCCGCAGTACTGGAATCCCAACGGCGCCAAGCGAATCATCCACATTGATTTTACTCCCGCCGAAGTCGACTACTGGTACAACCCGGAATGTGAGCTGGTCGGAGATATTGCCGGGACATTGTGGGCGTTGAACGAGCGAGTCGATGAGGCCATGCCGTGCAACACCGGGACCTTTGCCTTGAAACATCGTCGGCGTATCCTCAAGGACATTCACCAACACGACAACAGCAGGACGTTTCCGCTTAAACCCCAGAAGATTCTGCATGACGTGCGCGAGGTGCTTGGTGGCGCGGACCTGTTGATTTCCGACGTCGGTGCCCACAAGATGTGGATTGCCCGCGTGTTTCTGGCATATGAACCCAACACCTGCATCATCTCCAACGGCTTCGCTTCGATGGGGATCGCCCTTCCGGGCGGAATCGCCGCCAAGCTGGTTTATCCCGGCCGAAGGGTGATGACGATTTCCGGGGACGCCGGATTTCTCATGAACGTGCAGGAACTGGAGACCGCGGTAAGATTGGGGTTGAATACTGTCAATATGATCTGGTCCGACGGCACGCTGGGCCTGATCGAGTGGAAGCAGAAGAACCGCTTCGGCCACGCCTTCGGCACCCGGTTTCAGAACCCCGACTGGGTCAAACTGGCGCGGGCGTATGGCGCCGAGGGGATCCGGGTCAAGAAGGGCGATGACCTCGTCGCGATTCTGAGGCGGGCATTCCGCATGAAACGACCAGTGGTGATCGATTGCCCGGTCGATTACTCGGAGAATATCAAGTTGACGAAACGACTGGGGCGGATGGTCTGTCCGTTGTAGAGATAACGAAGAGGAGCAAGATATTATGGCGAGACGATACAAGATGTACCTGGGTGGCAACTGGGTCGACCGACTGGCGCAGGAGGCGTTTGCTGTCACACGGGAACTGCCCAGCTACAAACGCGAGCAAACCTGCCGGGCGATTGCTGCCGGTATTGAGAAGAACGCCGATAAATTCGCCGCAGCCCTGAGTCGCGAGCTGGGGAAGTCACTCAAGGATTCACGCGCCGAGGTTGGCCGCGCTATCGGAGTTTTCAAAGTCGCGGCTGAGGAGGCGAAACGTCTCGGCGGTGAGATTATGGACCTGGACTGGAATCCCGGCTCGGAGGAGCGGATCGGCCTGGTGCGGCGTTTCCCTCGGGGGGTGATCGCCGGGATATCGCCGTTCAATTTCCCGTTGAACCTCGTGGCGCACAAGGTTGGCCCCGCCATCGCTTCCGGCAACACTATCGTGCTGAAACCGGCGTCGGCGACCCCGATTGTGGCGCTTATGCTGGCGGAGATTATCGACCGGACTGATCACCCCAAGGGAGCGGTGTCGATCCTGCCGGGGTCTTCGAAAGAATCTTCGCCGCTCCTTGAAGACCCCCGGGTCAAACTGATCACGTTCACCGGCTCTTCCGATGTGGGCTGGTGGATCAAGGCACACTCGGGACAAAAGGAAGTAGTGTTAGAGCTTGGCGGCAACGCCGGAGTGGCGGTAGCCGACGGCGCCGATCTGGAATACGCCACGACGCGCCTTCTGTACGGCGCCTTTGCCTCGGCGGGGCAGTCGTGCATCTCCGTGCAGCGGGTTTACGTGCACGAAAACGTCTATGACAAGTTCCTGCGGATGTTCAAGCAGAAAGTCGAGGGTCTGAAGGTCGGCGACCCGCTCGACCCGACAACCGATATCGGGACCATGATCTCGCAAGAGGCGGTGAACAACAGTCTGGAGACGATCAAGGAGGCGGTGGCGGCGGGCGCTAAAATTCTTACGGGCGGCACCGCCGAGGGTGCGCTGATGCGGCCGACGGTGCTGGCCGATGTCAAGGCCGCGATGGATGTTTGCTCCAAGGAGGCGTTTGCTCCGCTGGCGGTGGTGCAGAAGTACCGCGATTTCAGGAAAGTTGTGGCCGAGATCAACAACTCCGACTATGGACTGCAGGCCGGGATATTCACCAACCGCATGAAAGACGTGTTCTACGCTTACAAGCAGATCGAGTGCGGCGGTGTGGTGATTAACGACATCCCTACCTACCGCGCCGACCATCAGCCTTATGGTGGAGTGAAGAGTTCCGGGCTGAAGCGCGAGGGAGTGCGTTACGCGATCGAGGATATGACCGAGTTGAAGATTCTCTCTATAAACCTAAAGACGACGTGAGCTGGTCTTCACGGGGGGATTTCGTAGAGCCGGTCAGTCTTCAAACCGGCCAATAGCCCTGACGCCGAAAGTCTAGGAGAGCCGCTGCGCGGCTCCGCCATTGGCGGCCCGTAGAGTCCGGCGTCGGCGGAGAGTGTGAAGATGTCCGGGCCACATAACAGCGTAGTCAATCCTGAATGTGAACCAAGATGTGCAGGGCGCGGAGAATCTCGGCTGGTTCCGGATCAATCGTGAGCGTGAGCATCTCGTCATACTCCGACTGCGGCAGGCGATAGAAAAGGTTGCCATAGCTGCCCAGCGCCGCAAATCCGTATATACTCTCGGACCACAGCGTTGCGAACGCATCGGCTTCCATCGGCGTGAATCCAGTGGCAGTCAGCAGCGCACCGAGGTCGGTCCAGACTTCAGTGTCATACAATAGAGTATCGATCTGTCCCGGAAGCAGATTGGCAAGATACAGCCCCCGCGGCACAAAGGGCCCGTCCCCATCCCCTGGCCCGAAGCTGAAGACAACGTCACAGACCGGGAACGACGCCTGGTTGTGCAGCACAACCCAACGGTTGTCGTTGTCGGGTGTCGCCGTCACCAAGTTGCGATAGTTGATAGTCCCTTCGTAGAACAAGAAACGCGCGGTCTGACCGCCACAATAGAGTCGGTCAGCATCGACCTGGTTGAGTATGTCGATTGTCTGCGGCAGCGGCGCGAATTTGCTGGTGTCAATCAACTTTGGCGCCGCCGACGACCAAGTGAAACTCACATTCTCCCAACGCACGGTGTCGCCGACCACATCTGCGATCGGGTACGTGGCGGTCGGTTCACCGGCGTTGAACACAACCTGGGCAGAAAGACTCGCTTCGTTGGAGCGATGAACGTAGATCACCGGCTCGCGAACAACACCCTCCATTTCGGGTCGTGAAGTGAGGAAGAAAGAGCTGTCGCTCTGGCAACCGACCAGCACTCCCCACTCGTGAATCACCAATCCGTCCGGTGTCCCACCCACCGGGTGGCGACGGCCGCACTCTATTAACCACCCGAGGGCCATCAGCCCCAGCAGGGCAATCACTATAATCGCCTGACGTTTCATGCGTTATCTCCTGTCTCGCCCGCCCAATGCATTAATGTGACGAACGGGAGTCCGAAAACAACAAAAAGGAATTGGTGACGAGCATGTGTATAGCAATCTCACGCGGCATCCACACTGCGGTAGGGTCGCCGCAGGGTACACGATGAAGCCTTGGTCAGACGAGGATCCGGCTACGGCGGACCGCCCATTGTAGAGATGCATGATGGGGTCATTCCTGCGAAAGCAGGAATCCATCTTCTCATCCCATTATGAGGGACCAAGACGAAGATGGATTCCCGCGTGCGCGGGAATGACACTCATGGGGAAGCTTGGGATTAAGGCTCGTCGGTTGGATTCCCTGAGTTCACAAACGAAGTGCAACACCTGTATTAGGTGTTGTTATGGGAATCCAGTATGCTCAGCCTACCATTGAGGAGCGGTATGAGATTGCAGTTGCCGCAATCACTCGTGGTCGCTATACTGCCGACAAACCAAGCCTTTGGAGGTTGGCGGTGTCTGCAAAGCGGGTGCTGATTATTGAAGATGAGGTGGATATCGGTCGGCTGATCGCGATCAACCTCGAAGGCGACGGTTTCGAGTCGACTATCGCGACGACCGGCGAAAAGGGCCTGACCGCAGCTCGCGACAATCCTCCCGACCTAGTGCTGTTGGATTGGATGCTCCCCGGAATAAGCGGCCTCGAGGTCTGTCGCGTGATGCGTTCGGACCAGCGCACTAAGGAAGTGCCGATTATTATGCTGACCGCCAAGGGTGAGGAAATCGACATGGTGGCCGGACTTGAAGTGGGGGCCGATGACTACATCACCAAACCGTTCAGCCCGCGCGTGCTTCTAGCGAGGGTGCACGCGGTGTTGCGGCGTCGAGCCGAGGCGGTCGCCGCCGATGAATCGTCGCCACTCTCACGCCATGGAATAGCGATTGATATCGGTCGACACGATGTCCGTGTCAAGGGACGACCGGTCGAGCTGACGCAAACGGAATTTCGATTGCTCGTATGTTTGATTCGCCGCCCGGGATGGGTGTTCTCTCGCGCGCAACTGGTCGATGGTATCCGCGGCGAAGACGTGGTCGTTACGGACCGGACCATCGATGTTCACGTTGCCGGATTGCGCAAGAAGCTCATGTCGCGCAGTCGCTGCGCGTCGATGCCCGCATCGTTGAGCACTTATCAGCCGAACTCGTGCGGACCGGTCGCTACCAGGCCGCGGACAGTCTCTGCAAAGTGATCGGCGGCAAAACCGGCATTCGGATCACTCTGATTCTCCACTCCGGCGAGGTGGTCGCCGATTCCCGGGAGCATCCCAACCTCATGGAGAACCACAGTTCCCGCCCGGAAGTGGTTCAGGCTATTGCCGGGGCGGAGGGGATGGCGTTGCGTTTCAGCAGCACCGTCAATGAGACCATGATGTACATCGCCATACCATCCGGTGGATTTGTGGTGCGGACATCGATACCGGTCACCTCGATCGATCAAGCACTGGGCAGCACGAACCTGCGGATACTCCTGGGCGGTCTGGTGATAGTGGTAATGGCCGGTCTGATAAGCGTTTACGTGTCCCGCCGCATCAGCCGGCCACTGGAGCATCTCAAGCTCGGGGCGGAGCGATTCGCCCGTGGTGTTTTCGACCGCAAGCTGAGTGTTAGTGGCTCCGAAGAGATTCGCGCCCTGGCCGAGGCGATGAATGTCATGGCCGATCAGATTTCACAGAAACTGGCCGCCCTCGACGAAAGCCGCCAGTCGCAAGAAGCGATCATGAGCAGTATGATCGAGGGAGTTGTGGCTGTCGACAGCGAGGAACGAATTGCCAGCGTCAATCGCGCCGCCGCCCGATTATTTGACATCACAATCGACGTGGTCGCGGGACGCTACTTACACGAGGTGATTCGCAACTCCACGCTGCAGCGTCTGGTGAGGGAGACGCTCCGGAGCGGACAACCGGCTCAGGTGGAGTTATCCACCGGCGGGGGGCAACCGTTGTTTCTGCAGGCATCGGCGTCGATCATGCGCGATGCCCAGTCGCACGGAATCGGCGTAGTGCTCGTGCTTAACGATGTGACTCGCATCCAGAAGCTGGAGAA
>JACQXT010000086.1 GCA_016208665.1 Chitinivibrionia bacterium
ACCCTTTTTTCAGACACGCCAGCGCGATGAGGTAGTGGGCAAGGGGGAGAAATCCCGTGTGCACCATCTCGTCGTGCGCCGAGAAGAGAAAGACGTGCTTGAAGCGTTGACGGAGTTCCGCCTCCAACTTCTCCGCAGAATGGATGTTGATATGACCGGTTTTGGCGATGGCCGAGGCGTGGGCTTGCGAGGCCTCGCTGGGGGTTCCGATGATACAGATGCCGCTCGCCCCCAGGTGGTCGGCGATCTTGTCAAGGAAGCGTGATTCCTCCGCGGGGGGGACATGCTCGATGACGTCGAAGGATACCACCGCGTCGAACCTGCCCAAGGCGAGTTGGTGGAAGTCGCCACACTGAAAATCAACTGCCGTGGCAGGCCAGTTCTTGCGCGCTTGCGCGACGGCCTCGGCGTCGAAATCGATACCGAGTGCTTGGCCACACTCCTTGGCGAGGAGCCAGGTGCCAAGCCCCTCGGCGCAGCCGACGTCAAGGGCGGATTTCTGGGCACCGATCATTTTGGCGGCAAATTTGTAATAGGCAACATAGTGGAGGCATCTCTTCCTTGAACCCGAGCCAGCTTGAGCGTTCCTCTGTGGTCATGGGGTTGACTCCTTTTTGCCACACCCCATGGCTATGAGGAAGTGGCTCATCGGGGCGAAGCCGGTGTGGATAACCTCGTCGTTGCCGCCGAACATGAAGACGACTTCGAAGCGGGACGCCATGGCGTGGTGGAGGCGTTCTTGCGTGAAATTGTTGATGTGCCCCTTGACGCTCATGGCCGAGGCGTAGGGCTGGGCTGTCACGTTCGGGGTCCCGACCAGGGCGACGCCGTCCGGCTTGAGGTGCGCCAGGATGGTTTGGAAGAAGCGCGCCTCGTATTCTTGCCGGATGTGCTCGATGACGTCGAAGCTGACCACCATGTCGAAAATGCCGATCTGAAAGGAGTCGAGAATATCGGCTTCCCGGAAAGAGACGAGGGGCGAGCTCCAGTTGGCGGCGGCGGCCTGGATCGCCTCCCGGTCATAGTCGACACCCACATAGCGGGTCGCGCGTTCCGCGAGAATGGGTGCGCCGACCCCCTCGCCACACCCCAGTTCAAGTATCTCCTTGCCGGGGCCGGCCATTTTTGCGGCGAACTTGTATCGCGAAAGTACAAATGCGAGCCGCTTGGGATCGTTGCGCAGGTTGAAGGACCATTGCTGGCCGAGGGAAATCTCCTCATCCCCCAGCAGATCCTCAACCTTTTCCCAGGCTTCCTTGCCGGTGATAGCCATCGCTGTTCAATCCTTTTTGATGATAGAAGAATGCATGAGGTGGGCTAAGGCGTTGATGCCGCTGTTTCCCCTCCTGGCTTGGACGACATGCGCCATTACTGACGTTTCCGTAGGTATGAAGTTATTTCTTGGTGGATCAACGCGCTGCGTTGGCTAAGGCTGTGGTCGCGGAGGGTGCGGCGTTGCCCGGCCTGGGCGATCTGTTGGCGGATTTGATCATGCTCAAAAAGGAAGCGAGCTTTCTCGCGGCATTCGGCCGGACTGGAGTAGGCGACCACCTCCACGCCATCTTCGAAGAGCTCGGATAGATTGGATCCCGTATCCGTCAGCAGGCAGGAGCCGATACCCGTTGCCTCGAAGAGGCGCATGTTGCCGACCTCTCCCGCGGCTGCGTCCGTATGGACGTTGAGGACGACTTTGGCACCCTGCAGCAAACGGTACATCGCCATCCCGAACACGGGTGGATGGCAATGGCCGGGGAATAGCTCCGACAGGGGAACGAGCGGGATGCGAGACGCCTCCACTGGGGTGCGCTCGGTAGGGCGGAGCCTGAGATGTTCGAGGACTCGTGAAAAGAGTGACAAGCCTTCCGGGGTACAATCCTGGACGAGGACTGTTGCCAGGCGCGTCAGTCCCGAGTCCGACATTTTCCCTAAGCGTCGCGCGAGAATGGCTCTGAATCGGTCCAGCACCGGGGCAGCCTTTGGCGGGGCGGCGGCTTGAGGCTCGAAGAGCCAGGCGTTGAGTGAGGTGTCCCGGAGCAGTTCGACCAAGAGCCAGTAGCGCGTTCGGTGCCCCATGCCATACCCGAAGCCGGAGGAGCCGGCGAAAAGGAACTCGTGTTGCGGGGGTGGTGACTCCGGGAGGCTTTTGAGGATGGCGCTGTTGAAGCCGTGGTAGAGCAGCCGCGCGTTGTATCCCTCGCCGCGGTAGAAGTCGCGGATTTTCGGCGTGCAGGCGAAGAGCACGTCGATGCCGATGATGTTCTGGAAGGCTCCAACCGAGGGGTAGCCGCTGTAGGCCGCAATGACTTTCAGAAAGGGGAAGCGAGTCTTGAGGTCCTGTCCGGCTAAACCGACGGGGCTGGAACCTTGAAGATACAGCGCGTCGGGACGGAGTTTCTCGATCTGCGCCATGAGAATCTCCGCTTGCCATTCTGCCGTCCGCGGCTGGAATTCGTTCTCCCGGGCCCAGGTGTGCTGCAGACTCTGAAAGTCGAAGACGATCTCGTGAGCCTCATTGCCCAGTTCCTCCATGGCAGTGGAGAACCCATTTGAATAACACGCCCCTTGGCCATATATGGCCTGCTGTTTCTCCCGGTAGGAAAGCTGGTCGAAGTCGGGATGTTGACGATAGACGGCGTCTATGGCGTCTTTGTAGTGCGAGAGATGTGTGGCGCGGAGAATCCGGTAATTCATGATAGTGTCGTTTCTACGCCTCGTGCGTGGAGGTGATAACCATTTCCGTTGTTCTGGGTGCGTGGGTGCGGACTGATCTTCAAGGTATGTTGGGGTTCAGTCCGTCCGGAAGGCCGTCATAGAGATTGACGATAGGAACTCTTTCCCCATAGATCTCCCGGCATCGCTTGTCCATAGCGTTAAGTGAATAATAGGTGGAGAGCACGATGAGGTGCACTCCTGAAAGATCGGCTTTTGCTGGAACGATGACACTTTTTCCCCAATAGGTGGCCTGGATCTTGTCCGCATTGTCGTCGACGACTTCGACTACTGTGGGGCCGCAGGGCGATCCGCGCGAGATGGTTTCCAGCCATGCGGTGTGGCGTCCGGCCCCGAAAACGAGAATCTTCAAAGGAGTGCCATGGGCCCCTTTCCTTCCCCAAAGTTCCCACGATTTGGCCAAATAGGCTTCGAGGAGGGCGGTTATGGGCGGCACGGTCTTCGCCAAACTTTTTGCGGGGAAGAGAATCCCCTGAAAATGCTCCTTCCAGTATCTTTCAATCTCAGGATCTAAATACTCGGGGCGCCGGTTCCGGGTGTCGTCGATGACGCGAGACCATTCGTCCAGGGTTGTTGGTGCTGGCCACCCGCATGCGACACATTTTTTGAAAGAAGGGGTCCCCGGATTGGGGATGAGCCTGTTGAGGTTCACCAGGGCGTAGGGGTTTTCATTTAAAACCCGTTTCATGGCGGCATGCGTCTGGCGTACGTCTTCGAGTTTCTCCCCTGGGAAGCCATACAGAAAATGAATCCAGGCGCGGATGCCGTGTGCCGCAAGTTGCTGATTAGCCTGGAAGGTGTCCTCGATGTGTTCCGCCTTGCGGATCGACTCCAGGACGCGGTTCGACCCGCTTTCCACTCCGATGCCGAACATCCCGACTCCCGCCTTTTTGACGAGGCACCACTCGTCCTCGGTGAAGGCTTTGAGGGTGTCGGAGCGCACGGCGACGAAGATGCCGATCTTCCAGCCGTTGGCGACAATTCCGCCAAGGATTTCCATGGCGCGGGGCTTGTCGACGAAGAAGTTGTCGTCATTGATGGTGATGTTGTCAATGCCAAGTTTGACAATTTCGCTCAAGTGCGCGAGGACTTTTCCGGTGCTCATGGTGCGGAATTTCTCGCGTTTGGCGGCATTGACGCAATACTCGCAGCGATAGGCGCAGCTGCGGCTAGTCTCGAGGGAAAGGGCACTTTTCCCTGTAAGTCCGAAGAATATGGTGCTGATGTCCTCCACGCGGTAGCGGGCGAGGTCTACCAGATGATAGGGGAGTGACGGCAGTTGATCAAGGTCGAAGAATTCCGTGCGGGGGGGCGTCTGGATCACCTTCGAGTTCCGTTTGAAGAGGACTCCGGGGACATTGTCCAAGCTGGCACCTATTTGGTAGGCTTTCACCATTTGCGGGAAGGTGACTTCCCCCTCGCCGAGGCAGACGGCGTCGACCAGGGGGCTGGTAATGGTCGTCTCCGATGCGGTGGTCGGATGCACTCCCCCCCAGACGATCGGGATGGTGGGTTGACGGGAACGGACGAATGCGGCCACTTCCAGGCCGCCTTTGATCATGGGGCCGATGACGGTGCTGATGCCGACGCAGATGGGGGAGAGGCGTAGAAGGCGTTCGAGTTGGCCATAAGGATCCTCAGCAACCGTGAAATCAATCAAGACGGGGTTGTAACCGGTCTGCAGGAGCATGGCGGCAAGATGGAGGGTGCCCAGTTGGGGCCTCAGATTGCGTCCGTTGATGGGCGGATCGATCAGAATTACATCAGCCATGCCTGCGTCTCCTTATTTGGGGTATGGGCCTTGAGGCCACTCGCTATAGGGGTCGATAATGGGAATTTGCGCGCCATAAAGAGATGCGAGTTTGGCGGCCATATGCCGATTGTGGGTGTCGGAGGAGACCACAACCAGGTCAACCGAGTGGAGGGGAAGCTCTTCAGGTCGTATGGGGATGAGTCCTCGGAAAGTGGCAGGGGCGGCCGCCCCGCGGTCATCCAGCAGGAGCACATTGCGCGGACCGGTTAGATCGGCGGTGATCGCCTCCAGCCATTGGGTGTGGGCTCCCGCCCCGTAGAGGGCGATGCGCAATTCCTGCCCGCCCCATTTACTCCATAATTCGCGGAGGTAGCTGCGAATGCCGAGTCGGGCAATTTCCTTATAGGCGTCGGCGTTTCCCGGAGAATAACCGCTGAGCGTCCAATTGGCGATCTTGGGATCAACCCAGCCGGGTTCCTTGTGGTTGCCCGTCTCGGGGTCGACTCGTTCATCGTAGCCGTAGAAGGCGAGCCCCTCTTGGCGGGCTCGTTTGAGGATCTTCGCAAGGAACGAGGGGGCGACGCAGGGGGATGAGGAGGTCAGGGCGATGTCGTGGGCGTAGAGGGACATGCATTCTCCGTGTGTCGCCATGCGTCCGATGACCTTTTCCAGCTCGGAGAAGTTGGCTTGGGTGAGGCAGCAGGAGTCGACATTGGCGGCGGTGAAAAGTCGGGTGGTCGAAAGTGCGTCGCAGGGGGTCAGAATCCGCTCATCCA
>JACQXT010000087.1 GCA_016208665.1 Chitinivibrionia bacterium
ACATGGTTGTGTCCATGGCTGCCGACTTCGACTCCCGTGGCGGCCAATTCTCTAAGTTGGCCGATATTTAGGTGCTTCGCGGGGAGCAGTCGACGAGTGTAGTCCCATTCATTGCGCCGACCGATAAAGGCTGTCGGCACGAATACGCATGGTTTGATTCCGAAGGTGTTTATTAGAATGGGGAGTTGGTCGGCAAGCTCCTCATAAGCGTCGTCGAAAGTAATCGCCAAAGTCTTACCGTCTTCCCTATTGGCGTTGACAGTAGCTTCAAGAGAATCACAGAGGAACCCGGCTTCGGACAGGGTCATGAGTAGCCGTCGCAGCCGGGTTGGAGAGTAGTTGGAAACGCCGGCTGTAAACCCCTGGCTGAGCCTGTGGAAAGCCAGAATGCGCCGCACGCGTGGCCTAATCCGAAACGATGTCGACCTTAGTTCCTCCAAGCGCACGTCGCACCATTTGTGGAGCGGCGGGACCAAGTATGGCCACTGTTCGCTGGGAATCGTCGATCATCCGTTTGGCGAGTTCCTGGATATCGCCGGGAGTGACTTTCTCGACATCCCTTATGGTGTGAGAAAGAGGCACATGTTCGCCCTGCATCAGTTCGAATCTCGCCAGGCGGTTCATCCGTGAGGTCATCGATTCCAGGCCAAGCAGGAACTGTCCTTTGATCTGCTCCTTCACCTGATCGAGGCGGGACTTGGTCAGCCTCCGGGACCGCACGCGCTCGAACTCGCGGAACACCAATCTCAGAGCTTCCCCGAGGCGTTTCTTATCCGTGGCCAGATAAGTGCTGAAAATACCGGCGTCGCGATAGGTGTCATGGAACGTGTAGATCGTGTAGGCTAGGCCACGGTCCTCACGCAGGCGTTGGAACAACACTGACGACATGCCTCCGCCGAGATAGGTCGACAACACGATCATGACCATTCGGTCGCGGTCCGACCAGTTCGGCCCGGGGTAGCCAATTATCACGTGCGTTTGGTTATTGTCGTTAGGTTTGACCACCGCCGCTCGAGCACCGGAGCGCGACGCGGTCGGCCCTTGGGTCGAAGCCCCTTTCGGGAAGACGAATTTGCGCTTGGCCAGCGCCACCAGCCGATCGTGCGAGACGGCGCCGGTGGCGGTGATAAGGACTGATTCGGCGCGATAATGGCTGGACATGAACTGCAGAATCCTCGCGCGCGGCATATCCGAGACTGTATCGGCGGAGCCTAAGATCGGTTGGCCCAGGGGGTGGCCGCCCCAGAAAGCCGTCGCGAAGAGATCGTGGATGTAGTCGGAGGGGTTTTCCAGTGATGCTAGGTTGGTCGGCGTCACGGTCGCCCGGCAGACAATGTCAGCCACGACATCCACGGCCTCCTCCAAATGGGCGGCAGGGAAACGGGCCGTAAAGCAGGTCTGTTCGCGGGACGTGAAGGCATTCAGGCCGCCGCCCACGGATTCAAGCGACGCCGCAATCTGCGCGGCGGTGCGGGTCTTTGTCCCTTTGAAGACCATATGCTCGATCAGATGCGAGACCCCTTGGTCACGCGAAGATTCACAGCGCGAACCGACGTCAACCCATACTCCAAGAGACACGGAACGGACCGAGGGGACTTGTTCGGTGATCACCCTCAGGCCGTTCTTGAGCGTCGCCTTGCGGTATCGGTCGCGATCGTTGACCTAAGTCGTCGTAGCCATCGTCTAGCGAGAGTGCCGCGGCTCCCGGTGACGGTCTTCGCTGTTCCCGTCGTTGGTAATCAGCGCCTTGCGAGAAAGCCGAATCTTCCCGTCGGTGTCAATGTTAATCACCTTGACGTCGACGCGGTCACCGAGATTCAACACGTCTTCCACGCGATTTATGCGGTTGTGGGCGATTTCCGAGATGTGCAACAGGCCATCGGTGCCGGGGATAATCTCAATGAAAGCACCGAAGGTAGTCACGCGGCGCACAATACCGTTGTACACCTTGCCTACCACGGCCTCCTCAGTGAGGGCCAGGACCCGTTCCAACGCCCGGCGACCCGCATCGGCGTCTACCGAGGCGATCAGCACAGTGCCATCATCTTCGATGTCGATCTTGGCGCCGGTCTCTTCCACTATGGCCCGAATAATCTTGCCACCGGGACCTATCACGTCGCCGATCTTCTCCGGGTTGATCTTGATAGTTATGATCCTTGGCGCATAATCAGAAAGCTGATCGCGATGCTTTGAAATGGTCCGGTTCATGATCTCCAGGATATACAAGCGTGCGGCGCGGGCCTTTTCGAGGGCTTGGCGCACTAATGCGACGTCGAGGCCGGCAATCTTGATATCCATTTGAATCGCAGTTATGCCATCGGCGGTACCGGCAACCTTGAAATCCATGTCGCCGAAATGGTCCTCATCGCCGATGATGTCGGTTAGGATTACGACCTGGTCATCGGACTTGATCAGTCCCATGGCGATTCCGGCCACCGGGGCCTTGATCGGGACGCCCGCGTCCATGAGCGCTAGCGAGCCGCCACAGACCGAGGCCATCGATGAGGATCCGTTGGACTCCAAAACGTCGGAGACAACGCGGACCGTGTACGGGAACCCGTCCTCCGACGGAATTACCGGCAACAGTGATCGCTCGGCAAGAGCTCCGTGTCCAGTCTCGCGACGGCTGGTGCCACGGATCTGTTTCGTTTCGCCGGTCGAAAACGGCGGGAAATTGTAGTGCAGCATGTAACTCTTGGTCGATTCGCCGTCGAGCTCGTCCATGCGCTGTTCATCCTGCTTGGTGCCGAGAGTAACCGTTGCCAGCGCCTGAGTCTGACCGCGAGTAAACAAGGCGGACCCATGAGTGCGCGGAAGCACACCCACTTCGCAGGAGATCGCCCGTATGTCATCAGGCCCGCGTCCGTCGATACGTCGTCCGGTCTGAAGCACCAAAGTTCGCATCTCGGCGGCGTCGAGATCGTGGACGATAGTGCTGATAGCCATCTCACTATCCGGGAACTGCTCCGTAAGTGCCTCGGCTACTTCCTTGCCCAGTTTCCTCTTCGCCGTGTTGCGCTGGTCCTTGTCGGCAATACGATTGAACTCATCGAGCCGTCCACCCACCAACTCTGTCACCCGTCGCCGCAACTCGGGGTCTTCGACGACCGGTTCGTACTCCATCTTGGCCTTGCCGCATTGCTGCCGCAACTCGTCGATTTTGCCCAAGATGGTCTTGACGTGGTCATGGCCAAACAGGAGCGCCTCGGCGATGTCGTCTTCACTTACTTCGCGACCGCCACCCTCCACCATGACCAGGGCATCGGCAGATCCCGCCACTATGATATTGATATCACATTCGTCAAGGGTGTCCATCGTGGGGTTGACGACGAGCTGACGCCGGCGATAATCTTATCAGTCGGAATATCCGAAAGTGCCAACGCCGCACCGGTGCCGGTCAGCGCCATGACATCGGTGTCGTTGAGTTGATCGTGCGAGAGGATGAAGTTGATTACCTGGGTCTCGCACTTGAAATCATCTGGAAACAGCGGGCGAATGGGGCGATCTATGATACGTGCCGAGAGAACTTCCTTTTCCGAAGGTCTCCCCTCTCGTTTGAAGAACCCTCCCGGGATCTTTCCCGCGGCGTAGGACCGCTCCCGGTATTCAACCGTCAAGGGAAAAAAATCCTGCCCCAATTTGGGTTCGGAGCCGGCGCAGACGGTGGAGAGCACAACCGAGTCTCCATACTGGATTGTGACCGCGCCATTAGATTGCCTCGCTACGCGACCGCTTTCGAGAATCATGCGGCGGCCGCCCAATTCGAATTCTACTTTGTTTGACATCAAAAGTCCTTTGTTCTGAGCACCTATCGACGCAGGCCAAGATCGGTTACCAGCTGGCGGTAGCTGTTGATATCGTTCCCCTGGAGATAATCCAGAAGACGGCGGCGTTTTCCCACCAGCTTGAGCAGGCCCAAGCGTGTGTGATAGTCTTTCTTGTGCATCTTCATGTGCTCGGTGAGGTGGTTGATCCGGTCGCTCAAGAGAGCGACCTGAACCTCCGGCGACCCAGTGTCCTTTTCGTGAAGCCGTGTTTCGGCGATAATCTGGGCTTTGTTGGTTCGCGTAACTGACATTTCTCATCTCCTGTTGCTGTATTCTCAGTACTTCTTTTTTGTCCAATTCAATCTGGGCGGCCAATGCGGCGGTCGAATCGAAGCGCCGATTGGCGCGCAAAAAGTGCGTGGGACAGACGG